>NZ_JFAQ01000086.1 GCF_001304695.1 Xanthomonas axonopodis | reverse complement strand
TGCGCGAGACCGGACACGGCGCACAAACCGAGACCCGCGATCGCCCACCCCGCCCCTGCCGCGCCATGATACCCCGCATGCGCAACCGGCCTGCGGCCGGATGCACTTAGAGTGGCTAACAAAACGTAGCGAGCGGTCGTCAGGTGGGCGTGGATGGCGCACAGGAACCGGAGTGTACGAGGGGTACATTGAGGATTCCGAGCACCGGCCGCGCCCGTCTGGCGGCTGCGCAGTAGTTTTGTTAGCCGCTCTTATTGACAAGCTTTCAAGCTTGTGGGAAAACCTGACGAATCGAAAATGGACGCGTCAGGGACGATCAATAATAGCCCTACCCCTTCCGCTGTTTGCGACGCGTAATGCGAGGGGTTTTAGGCGTTATGACTACATTGCTCGGGCTCTGCGCGAATTGTAATACCTTTCTCAAGGAGCGGGCCAGTGCTTTTCAAGATAACTCCCCGAAGTATTACCGTTTTATGCACCTATCAGTGTACTGCCGCCTGCAAGCAGTGCTGCTTCGAGTCTAGCCCTCGATTGAAAGGGGGGGTTGGAAGGTGAGGTCATTCGAGAACGCCTGACGGAGGCCAAGAGAGCCTATCCCGCCCTTGGCTTAGCCGTTTTCAGTGGTGGCGAGGCGTTTCTCTTGAAAGATGAACTCGTCAAAAGCGTCGCTCACTCTACCGAACTAGGGCTCAAAACCCGAATTGTGTCCAATGGGTCGTGGGCTAAGAGAATCGAGCGTGCGGGTACGTTATGCGCTGAACTTGCTAAAAGCGGACTTGGCGAACTCAATCTAAGTACAGGCCGTGATCATCAGGAGTTTGTACCGGAAAGCAGCATCATCAATGCCGCCGAAGCGGCAATCGCTTCGGGCATCGATGCATTAATAACCGTCGAAACCGACACTATGGAAAGTAACTGCTACCTATCATTGCGAAGCAGTGAGCGGATTCAGGAATTGATGAAAACCCCTGGCTTTCGACTCGTCAACAACTACTGGATGCCCTTCCACGCTGACGCCCCCGCCAGAAAGCAAGAGGCTGACCTGCAGCTGATCAGAAAGGGATGCGAGCAAGTTTTTGACAATTTGGTTGTCACGCCACACGATAATTTATCTGCGTGTTGTGGGCTAACCCTTGAACACATTCCTGAGATGCGTCTCGGCAGGAATGACGGTTCCAACATGAAAGAACTTTTCGAAGCGCAAGCCGACGACTTTCTGAAGTATTGGCTCCGCGCCGACGGGCCCTACGCCATCATCGGAAATGTGATGGGCGATGCCGCACCCTCATACCTAGATGGTGTCGTCCACGGCTGCCAGGCTTGTGCAATTTTACACAAAACCCCAGCAATCCGAAGCAAGCTTATGGAGGTTTACCAGTCCCACATCGAGAACGTCCTGACCCGATTTGAGATCGCCAGAGCGGCAGCATCGAAGTCTGTCCTAAATCAAAAGGAGGTTGCACATGGAGCGTAGGAAATTCATCCAGGCGGCATTGGTCTCTACCCCGCTGCTGGCGGGAGGGGCATCAGCAGGGACTCGACTTTACGGAACTCCTGCAAGTGTTGAACCCGTTGCCAGCGCTGTTGATGACTACTCGGGCAAGCTCGTCTTGTCTTTGTCGAGGTCCGGCCTTCCGCATCACTTTTGGGAAAAAATTCGCTCCATTTCTACGATCGTGCTTGGCGTTCTCGACTCGCCCGAGGAGGGTGAGGCCTTTGCTTGCTCGCCCAGGGCTTACTTGTCCAGGCACGGCCTTGATCATTCCGACTCCATTCTTGAAGACGAAACGCTTCGACTAGTAGCTACGATCTCTCAGCCAGTGGTGAGGGATGCAATTGCGAACAAGGACTACGCTTCGTTCATGCAACACCTCAAATCCACAGGTGTTCTGAACTTTGATTCGAGTGTGTTGCAAAAAGAGATCGAAACTGCTATTTCCGGGAAAGTCGATGAACTTCGTTCTATGTTGCAAAAGGGCCTGATGCAGCTCCCAGGCCAAGAACGAGAGTCGTTTCTTACCATGCTTTCGTCACCTGGTGCGGGGGCGACAGACGACGATCTCGCCATGACTTATCAGCTTGTCAAAGTTGAGCTCGGGACATCCCCGGCATTGGCAATTTTCGCAGCTACTATTGCAGTGGTTGTCGTCACGGTCGCCGCTGCAGCAGTGCTTTGGGTTTACACCGCTGGCTGGCTGGCTGGCTGGGTGTGTGGGGGGGGGCCTGGAACCAACAGTCCCAGCTCCAACCTAGCCATGCAGTCCGCCACGAGTTTTGGCAAGCTTGCTGAAGCTGATCCGAACCTTACCAAGAGCTATGAGCGCGCCATGAAGATTGCTGCGCTCACGGGTGAGAGAGCTATCCTAGAAGAAAGCGCTCGGGCGGTGATGCTGGCTGAAAGCGTCGCGGTGATTCAAGCGCTACGCAACACTCAGATTCTCGACATCTCATCCGAGAGCGCTGATCGTATTGCAGAAGCCATTGCCCTTTATGCCTACAAAGCTATGGGAGTTTGAATATGTCAGCAAAACAACTTGAGAGATTTTCGGTAAACGCTTTGAACTGGAAATCAGTTTCAGCGCTCGTGGTTCTCGCCCTTGCAGTAATGGTTTCTATTGCACTGACGGTGGGTCAAGGGCAATGGGTGCTATCACTTGCGATTGCTGTGGTTGTCTTTGCATTGATCGCATCGTTACTGGCTACAGCCAGAATCGATATTATTGAGGACAGTCTTGTTGCTGGTGGCGGCCTTTACAAGGTGAAGGTGCCGCTGGATCGAATTGATGTGGCTCATGCACGCATCCTTCTACCCGACGATCCTTTTCGCCTGGGTTGGAGGACAAACGGATTAGGCTGGCCAGGACTGAATTTGGGATGGTTCTCTTCGAAAGGCCCTAAGCGGGTTTTCGCAGTCGACACCCATAAAGCAGATCGAGTCTATGTCCCGACTTTCGAAGACTTCGACATTGTCCTAAGACCGACAGATCCCGGTGCGTTCCTCAATGCGCTTGGAAGGGCCAGTGCTAGAAACGATCAAGCCGGATAAGTTCGCAGACAGTTGCTATATCCCCGGGGCGGTTCAGCTCTCGGATGCAGTCAGCGCGTCGGGACAAAAAGGTTCCGGCGGCGCTTGGTTGATGGCCTGCTAGAATGCCGGCATCCGTTCCCTTTACGATCGCACCGCCATGAGCCAGACCGCCACCGCGCCCGCCAATGCGCAAACGCGTTACACCGTGCATCGCGGCGACCTGCCGTTGAGCTGCCCGACGCCGCAGATGGCGCTGTGGAACTCGTATCCGCGCGTGTATCTGCCGATCGAGGACGAGCCCAACTGCGAAGCCAAGTGCCCGTATTGCGGCGCGTTGTTCGTGCTCGCCGGCTGATCCTGGCCGGATGCACCGCCCGACCGTGGTGCAACTGCTGCCGGCGCTCCACCCTGGAAATCGCCGCCGCGCTGGTGCGTGCGGGTCATCGCGCCGTGGTCGTGTCTGCCGGCCTGGTTGGGGCGACGTCCCCCCGTCCTG
>NZ_JFAQ01000085.1 GCF_001304695.1 Xanthomonas axonopodis | reverse complement strand
CGAACTTGCTGCGCCATAGGTAATACGAGGCTTCGCTGAAGCCATGTCGCCGGCACAGATCTTTGATCGCCACGCCGCTTTCGGCCTCGCGCAAAAAGCCAATGATTTGTTCCTCGGTAAAACGCTTCTTCACGTCCAATCTCCTTCAGGTAGGGAATTGGACTCCAAACTGGCGTGCTACTCAAAATCGGGGGGACGTCGAGTGGGCTGATCGACAAGTGGATCGAATTCCGCATGCTGCGCCTGCATGGTGAACGGCTGGCCGACATCGTACTGACGCCGCAGGAAGACGAGCACGCGTTGCCGAAGGTGCTGCCACCGGCCGAGCCGCGCATCGAACTGGAAGGGTTGTCGTTTCGGTATGCCGAGGGCGAGCCATGGGTGCTCAGGGAGTGTAGTTTCAGCATTCAGGCCGGTGAATCGGTGGCGATTATCGGCCCGTCTGGCTGTGGCAAGACCACGTTGTTGAAGCTTTTGCTTGGCCTGCTCCAGCCAACCGAAGGCGTCATCCGCATCGGCGGCCATGACCTGCACAAAATCGGCCCACGCAATGTACGGACGATCGTGGGTGCGGTGATGCAGGACGACCATCTGTTCGCCGGTAGCATCGCCGACAACATCGGCTTCTTCGATCCTGACTTCGACCTGGAACGGATCGAGGCTGCGGCGCGCTTGGCGGCAGTACACGACGATATTACTGCGATGCCGATGGGCTATCACAGCTTGATCGGGGACATGGGCAGCTCGCTGTCTGGCGGACAGAAGCAGCGGATCATCCTGGCGCGTGCGCTCTACCGTCAACCCAAGGTGCTGGTCCTGGATGAAGCGACAAGCCACCTGGACGTGATGCGCGAGCGACTGGTCAATGAGGCAGTCAAGCAACTGAAGTTGACGAAAGTGATCGTTGCGCATCGGCCGGAGACCATTGCCAGTGCAGAGCGCGTAGTCGTGCTTGAGCAAGGTCGCGTGGTGCAGGAATTCTGTCCGCACGCCGCGCCGTTGGACATGGCCCCTGTATAGAATGGCGTGCTGCGGCATTGACCGGCGCCGCAGCCGCTCTTCCACGGCTAGCGCTGCTAGAATGTTGCCCGTTCCCGCCGCCTGCGATGTACGCCATGAGCCAGACCGCCACCGCGCCCGCCGCCAATGCGCAAACGCGTTACACCGTGCACCGCGGCGACCTGCCGTTGAGCTGCCCGACGCCGCAGATGGCGCTGTGGAACTCGCATCCGCGCGTGTATCTGCCGATCGAGGACGAGCCCAACTGCGAAGCCAAGTGCCCGTATTGCGGCGCGTTGTTCGTGCTCGCCGACTGATCCTGGCCGGATGCACCGCCTGACCGTGGTGCAACTGCTGCCGGCGCTGCAGTCCGGCGGCGTCGAGCGCTCCACGCTGGAAATCGCTGCCGCCCTGGTGCGCGCCGGTCATCGCGCCGTGGTCGTGTCGGCCGGCGGCAGACTGGTGCAGCCCTTGCTGGACGTTGGCGGCGAACATCTCACCCTGGGGATCGGCCGCAAGTCGCTGCTGACGCTGCTGCATGTGATTGCCTTGCGCCGTTTGTTCGCCGACCTCGGGGTCGACATCGTGCATGCGCGTTCGCGGCTGCCGGCCTGGCTGGGATGGTACGCGCTGCGCGCAATGCCTGAGGCGACGCGGCCGCGCTTGGTCACCACCGTCCACGGGCTCAATTCGCCCAGCCGCTACAGTCAAGTGATGACCTATGGCGAGCGGGTGATTTGCGTGTCGCAGACGGTGCGCGAATACGTGTGCACGCACTACCCGCAGATCGACACCGCGCGCCTGCGCACCATTGCGCGCGGTGTCGATATCGCACAGTTCCCGCGCCGGCTGCAGCCGGACCGCCGCGCCCGCGCGTGGGCGCAAACCCTGCTGCCAGGGCTGCCTGCCGATGCACCGTTGCTGCTGCTGCCGGGCCGCGGCACGCGCCTGAAGGGGCATGCCGACGGCCTGCAACTGCTCGCCGGTGTGCGTGCCGCCGGTGTGCCGGCCTTCTTGTGGTTGCCCGGCGCACGCGAGCCTGGGCGCGAGGCATATGTGCGGGAGCTGGAAGCTGACGCCGCGAGGCTGGGTGTGGCCGACGCGGTCGCCTTCACCGAGCCCACCGCGCGCATTGCCGAGGCGTATGCCGCCAGCAACCTGGTGCTGCAACTCTCGCGCAAGCCGGAAGCCTTCGGCCGCACCGTGGTGGAGGCGCTGTCGGTCGGCCGCCCGGTGCTGGGCTGGGCGCATGGCGGCGTCGGCGAACTGCTGGCCGAGTTGCAACCCAGTGGCGCGGTTGCCGCCTTCGATGGCCAGGCCTTGTTGACGCAGGCGTTGCAGTTGCTGCAGCACGCCCCGGCAGCGCCGGCCGTGATCCCCTACACGTTGCAGGCCATGCAAACGGCCACCCTGAAGGTCTATGACGAACTCCGCCGCTGAGGCCCTCCCGCGGGCGCCCGTGTTGACGCCCGATGCCGGCCGCTGGGCGCCGCTGTGGGTGATCGTGTTCGTGGCGCTGTGGCCCACGCCCGGCTTGGCGGAAACGGTGTTGTCGCTGGGTGCGTTATTCGCGGCGTACCGCCTGTTGCACGCGCGCTTTCGCGGCGGCACGCGCCTGCTCAGCGGCCCGGCCTGGGCGCTGACCAGCGTGTTGTTCCTGGCGTATTGGCTGCCGCAGATGCTGTCGGCGTTCGACGCGGTGGATGCCGGCCGCGCGCTACGTAAGGCAGCCACCGATCTGCGCTATCTGCCGTTCATGTGGTTATGCGCCATCGCCGTGGCCAACGCGCAGCGCCGCCGGCGCACCTTTACCGGGCTGGCGGTGATCGGCGGGGTGTGGACGCTGGACGCGCTGCTGCAAGCCGCCTTCGGCACCAGCCCGTTGTTCTTCGGCATCGACCAGATCAAGCAACTGATCAGTGGCCATGGCTTGTGCACGGCCCAGGAGCTGGCGCTGGTGGATCGGCTGAGCGGCGTGTTGGGCCCCTGCAATCTGAAGTTCGGGCAGACCCTGGCCAGCCTGTCGCCGTTCCTGTTGCTGGCGTTGGGGCGGCGTCATGCCTGGGCCTGGGCGGGCGCTGCGGCGGCGCTCGGCATCGTGTTGGTGTTGGCGGGCTCGCGCGCATCGTGGATCACCTACGCGATGATCATGCTGCTGTCGGGCTGGCAGCTGTTGGGCGGGCGCCGTCTGCTGGGTGTTGCGCTGATCGGCGCGCTGCTGGCCGTGGCGGTAGTGGCGGTGGCGCCACAGGCGCGCGAGCGCATCCAGCGCACCACGCTGGCGTTCGGCAATGGCGAACAAGGCGTGGATCAGGCCTTGTCCGGGCGCGCCCAGATCTGGGGCGCGGCGCTGTGCATGATCCGCGCGCATCCGCTCAACGGTGTGGGCGCGCGCGGGTTCCGGCAGGCCTATCCGGCCTGCAATCCGGCGCCTGGCCTAGCGCCGGCATGGGGCGGTGGGCCGGCTTTTCATGCGCATCAGATCGTGCTCGAGATCCTGGCCGAAACCGGCGTGATCGGCTTGCTGCTGTGGCTGGCCGGCGCGGCGCAGGCATGGCGCGCGTGGCGCTACTCAAGCGCGGTGGCGCGCGAACAGGCGCGGCCGGCGATGATTGCGCTGGTGGCCACGGTCTTTCCGTTCAACACCCATCTGGCGGTCTATTCCAGTTTCTGGGGCGGGCTGAGCCTGATGCTGGCCGGGCTGTATGCTGGCGCACTGCTCAACGACGATGCGGACCAGCCGCCACCGGGCTGATGCGTTTGCCTCCGGATCGCGCATGCCGGCGATCGATGGAGCCCGCGCACTGCGTCATCAGCCGATCGCCCTGCGGCGACGGCTCATTGATAGAACGCGCTCCGCCCACCCGGCTGGCGCTTGAAGCGGCGATGGATCCACAGGTATTGATCCGGTGCCTCGCGCACCATGTCTTCGATCGCCGCATTGACCTGCGTGGTATCGGCGATCACATCCTCTATGGCGTGGCTTGCAACGGAGTCGTCACCAGTAGCGGCGCTCTATGCTCACAAGCTCCCTGCTCGCAGTGTTGCGATAACATCCGTTCCAGCCGCTACCCGCGCGACATCTGCACAAGGAAACGCATATGAGCGATCCCCCCGAATCCCGTTATGCCGCCTCGGCGCGGCGTGTTGTGGAGGCGCATGCAGCGTAGCTGCTGCGGGATTTGCAACTGATCAACGAGCGCACGGTGCGCGAGCTTGGTCCGTTGCCGCATGGCGGGCTGCCCGTGCAGGTCAAGCGCAAGCCCAAGCCGGCACCGTGGGTGCAGCCGGTGCAGCAGGCAGCTACAGTGGATGACGAAGCGCCTGAGCCCCGCACGCGCCCCTCTCCGATCCTGGCGAATCCGATATGTTCAAGTTCCGCAATCCGTTCAAGAAAAAACCGCGCGAGCCGTGGCCGTTGCGGTTCGATAGTTATTCGTTTGGGGCACGTTGTTACCACACCTTCAGAGACCGCACGCCCCGCGCAACGTACCGCGCAGGTCGACGATGCCGCGTTGACCGAGGGCGATGCGCTGACGGCACGCCTGCTGCGCGCACCCGGTGTCGAAGTCAGGCCCTATCCACCCCCGCTGCTCGACCGCTCCGGCATCCGTGCCGCTGGCGCGCTGGGCGTGGCCGCCACGCTGTACGAGGCACAGCAGTCCGGCGAGAAGATCGCCATGTTGCTCTCGCAAAGCAACCCGCTGGCCGCGCAATCGGAATTGGCGCATTTTGCCGTCCGCAATGTCGGCGGTTGGGCCGGTGGCACCGCGGCAGCCTACGCACTGGGCGCATCCGGTGCCGGGCCGGTGGCGCTGGTCGCGGCCGATGCGTATTTTATGAGCAAGTTTTATGAGCAAGGCCGGCGAGAAGGCCGCCGAGTTGCTCGACAACCGCGCCATCTACACCCAGACCGACCGCGACGGGACGCAATGGTCGTTCAACGGCACCGCGTGGGCACGCCAGGGCATGGCCGACACTACCAATGATGGCGTGGACAATCCCACCGCCACGCAGGTTGTCGCCAGTTATGAAAAAGCGCGCGAACTCAATTACCAGGCCACCAACGCCGCCGCCGCGCTGGCGCTGAAGGATGCGCCCGCTCCGCAAAATCCGTATCGCCTGCCGGCCAGCGACACCGATCCGCCCAGCTTGAGCACCGCCGACAGCGCTGTCTACCGCACCGATATCGCACCGCCACTGCGCGCAGCAGAACTGGACGCACAAGCGCAAGCCGTGATCGCCGGCAACATCGCCAACAGCCCCGGCGCGATTGCCACGCGCTATGCGCTGGCGTATCAGCGCAGCGGCTGGGCGGCGGCTGGATTGCCGTTGTCGGAGACAGTACAACAGGCATTACCCAATCCAGACGCGTTGACCGCAATCGGACGGCCAGCAGTATCGCCGCGCTGCCGACGGCCGCTGGGCCGGCGAGGCTGGCGCTGCGACAGGCAATGTCGCGCTGGAACTGGAGACCACCCGCGCGATCCTGCAGCCGGCACTGGCCGAGCATGCGCAGGCGGTGGCGGCCATCCGGCAGTCGCCGCCATCGCTGCAGGATCAGCAGCGCGAGGAAACGCTCTACCGCTATCGCATCGTCGGCACCGAACTGAAGCCGGAGTGGCGCGAGGCGATCGATCTGGCGACCACGCGCACGCGCGCAGCGCATGGTCTTACCGGCGATGGCGCGATGAAGCTGCAACGCGGCCCCACCGGTGCATTTGGTGCCGATAGCCCCATCGCGCATTTTCAGCGCGATGCCGATGGGGTGGACCGTGTGGCTGCCGTGACCAGCAGTGAGGACATTCGGCAAGCCCTGCGCGAGGTGCAGATGCGCGGACAAAACCTCGCACCCACCGCTGAAGCGTCGGCGCCACAGGTTGCCGCAGACCCCGCGTCGCCGTCGCAGCCCAATGGCCAGCGCGTTGCGCCACACGCAGCGCCCGAGATCGCCACGCTCGCTACCGTCAACGTGTGTGCACTCGGGATCGACGTCGCAGTCATCCAGGCTGCTGGACCTTCGGTTGCACCGCCAGCGCTAAGCAATGATACCGATGTGCCCGTCACTGCTGGAGTCTCTACCAGCTTGGCGCCCAGCGATCAGGGACGCTTGCAACCCGGCGACCGTGGCGCCGAGGTACAGGCGCTGCAGGCCAACCTGATCCAGTTGGGCATCAACGATCGGATCAAGACCCCGGTGGAACTCAATGGCGTCTACGACCAGCCCACCCAGCGCGGGGTGCAGGCGTTTCAGTTGATGCACGGCATGGACGAGGTCAACGGCATTGCCGACCGCAGTACCCTGGCGGCGGTGCAGCAGCAGGCGGGCATTGCCATTGCCCATCGCGACGTGACGCCGCAACCTGCCGCTCCCGGGCTGCAGGACGCGCCGCACGCCGCGATGGCCGCACGAACCGCAGCCGTCGCATCTCACGACCGCAGCCAACCCGACCTGCACGCGCAGCACCAGCAACAAGCGCTGGACCAGCAACGCCAGTGGCAGCTGCAGCAGGAGCAAACGCTACAACAGAAGCGTGGGCGACTGAAAGAGCAGGAGAAAACCGAAGATCAACCCGATCAGGCATCAGTGGCAAGCACCATCGACAGCCCTCAGCGCAGCCAGACCTCGCCCACACTGCGACCCATGAGTGATCCCGCGCACCCCGGCCATGCGCTGTATGCAGACGTGAAAGATCGCCTGGAGGCCAAGGGCACGCCGCTGCCGGAAGATCGCCTGTACCAGGTCACCACAGAGATGTACATCATCGGCTTCAAGCCGGACTGGCGCGGGCGTGTGGATGTGGTCAACGACACCTTCTATGCGCAACACGCCACCGACCCCACCAAGCGGATGAACCTCTCGCTCGCCGAGCCTACGCCGTCGATCCAGGAATCGATGCAACAGGCGCAGGCCCATACGCTGGAGACCGTGCGGCAGCAGGAAGCGATTGCCCAAGCCAGGCAGGACCCGGCACCGCAAGGGCCGGTACTTGGATAGCCGGGTGATATTGACGTCAGCCCTTGCATCGCTGCCGAGCATGGACGCTGGTTGCGCGATCCCTGCGCCACAGCAAAAGTGCGGCACTCCCCTCAGTGGTATGCAGATGCAACCGAGCATGCGCGTACGCCAACCGGTATCGGCCAATGCGCTCGGCAAGGTTGGCAATGCTGGCAAGCAAGGAGCCCACGCCAATGGCTGACAGCACATCTTGGATGCGACCTGAAGTGTCGGTAATGGGCCCTGAGTTCTCCGCTCTGGAGCGCATCGACTGGCACACAGTCTCCAACATGGGCCGGCGCTGGTCTATTTGCTTGCGCATGCACGATGCGAAACGTTCTATATCGACGTGGCAGACAGCATGAGCGCGATCGACAAGATCACTAAGCGCTTCTAAGCGCTTCGCGCGGGACCAGAGACAGGTCGTGCCAGAGAGTTGCGTGAGACCGGCCTTGCTAATGTGGTCCCAAGCGTATGCCGACATGACAACGGCACAGGTGCGGGCGAAGCAACTCCGCACCTGGCCACATGCCTGGCAGCGACGACTCGTCGAAACGCTGAATCCTGGTTGGATCGAGCTGTATGCTTACGCCTACGGATTGCCCATCCATATGCTAGCGGTGGTCCGAGAACACTGGGCTCGTCTGCCTTACCTATAGGTCGTCTCGCATGCATGTCTGCTGGAACGCCGCTTCGATATCGCTCCATTTCTGAATTCTGTCAGCGGTCAAAGTAGAGTACCTACTTGAAGACGCGCACTGTGGATGCGCTTACAGCATGCTTCGGACCAATCCACATCACCGATAGAAATCGCTGCGCCCACCCGGCTGGCGCTTGAAGCGCCGATGGATCCACAGGTATTGGTCCGGCGCTTCGCGCACCATGTCTTCGATCGCGGCATTGACCTGCGTGGTATCGGCGATGACGTCATCGGACGGAATGTCGGCCAGCGGCGGCGCGATCTTGAGGATGTAACGGCCACCTTCGCGGCGATGGAAGTACGGCACTACCGCGCAGCCGGTCAACCGCGCCAGCTGATGCGTGGCGGTAATGGTGGAGGCCGGATGTCCGAAGAACGGCACGAACACGGTGTCCTTGCCGCGCATGTCCTGATCCGGCGCATACCACAGAAAACCGCCGCGCTTGAGATGCTTGATGGTGGCGCGCAGGTCTCCGTTGGCGAACATGTGCGTGGCATAGCGCAAGCGCCCACGCTTGACCGCCCACTCGAACACCGGATTGCGATGCCTGCGGTACATGCCGGCCAGCGGCACGTGGTCGCACAACAGCCGCCCGCACATTTCCAGCGTCATGAAGTGGCCGGACACCAGCAGTACGCCGCGGTTTCGATGTTGCAGTTGCTGCAGATGCTCCAGGCCCTCGATCTGCACGCCTGGGCGAATGGCATCGATGCTGCCCCACCAGGCGCGCGCGAACTCGAACAGGCCCACGCCCAGCGCGTCGAAACTATCGCGCAACAGCCGCGCTCGCCACGCATCGTCCTGCTCGGGAAAACACAGTTTGAGGTTGACCTCGGCCGCGCGCCGACGTGTGCCCGCCAGGCGCATCGCAATCCAGCCCACGCCGCGACCGATCGCACGCTGCAGGGTCCAGGGCAGGCGCCCGGCCGCCACCATCACTGCCAGGCCCAGATACATCGGCCAATGCTTGGGGTTGCGCAGGGAGGGGCGGACGGCGACGTTGGCGGGCTCGGACATGCGCCAATTCTAAGGGATTGTGCCCGACGGGCAGGGTGCACATGCGCACGCGCGGGGAGGCTCCCGTATCCTGCACCGATGCGGAAAGATCCGATCGAATGGCTGTTGCGCGGGCTGTACTCGGCGCTGCTCTATCTGTTGTTGCCGGTCACGGTGTACCACCTGGTGTGGCGTGGCTTTCGCGTGCGCGAATACTTCAATCGCTGGAACGAGCGCTATGCGTCCTACACGCACGCCTGCGGGCGTCCACGGGTGTGGGTACATGCGGTGTCGGTGGGCGAGGTCAACGCGACCGCGCCGCTGGTCAATGCGCTACGTGCGCAGCGCCCGGATATCCGTTGGGTCATCACCACCATCACCCCCACTGGCTCCGAGCGCGTGCGCGCCCTGTGGGGCGATGCGGTGGACCATGTGTATCTGCCCTATGACGTGCCAGGCAGCGTGGGACGGTTTCTCGAACACTTCCGCCCGCGTCTGGCGTTGATCCTGGAAACCGAGCTGTGGCCGAACATGTTGTTCGGCTGCCGCGATCGCCAGATTCCGGTGTACATCCTCAACGCACGGTTGTCGGCGCGTTCGTTGCGCGGCTATCGGTTGCTGGCACCGTTGATCAGTCGCGCGCTGCGCACCGTCACCTGCGTGGCGGCGCAGTCGCAGGACGATGCCGAGCGGTTCATCACCCTGGGCGCGCGCCCGGATCAGGTGATCGCGCTGGGCAATCTCAAGTTCGATATCGCAGCGCCAACGCAGTTGCAGGCGTTGGTCGCGCAGTTTCGCATGCACGTGCCGGCCACGCGCCCGGTGTGGATCGCCGCCAGCACGCACGAAGGCGAAGAGGCGGCCGTTGCCGATATCCACGCACGATTGCTGCTCCAATTTCCGGACTTGCTGCTGTTATGGGCACCGCGTCATCCCGAGCGCTTTCCCAAGGTCGAGACATTGGCACGCGAGCGCGGTTGGCGCGTTGCCACGCGCAAGACGCAGCAATGGCCGCAGGCAGGCGACAAGGTCTTCGTCATCGACACCCTGGGCGAGCTGATGAGCTTCTATGTGTGCGCGCAGGTGGCTTTCGTCGGCGGCAGCTTGCAGCCGATTGGCGGGCATAACCTGCTCGAGCCGGCCGCCGTCGGAACGCCGGCAATCACCGGCCCGCATCTGCATAACTTCTCGGAGATTTCGCGGCGCATGCGCGAAGCCGATGCCGTTGCCATCTGCGAGGATGCCGAGTGCGTCTACCAGGCGTTGGCGCGCCTGCTCGCCGACCCCGCACAACGCGAGGCCATGACCACTGCAGGCCTGGCGCTGGTCGCCAACGGCAAGGGCGCGGTGGCCCGCACCTTGGTGCAGATCGCTCCCGATTTGCCGCCGCTGGCGAGCGGGGGTGTTACGGCGTGAAGTGTGTCCCTCGGTGCATGGCTGCGTGCATGGACGTGCGCACTTCGCCGCTGCCTGCCGCCGGATTGCAGCGTTCGTTGCGCTCAGCGGTGAGCGCGTGCGCCGGGCAGCGAGACACGCATGGTTGTATCGCTTGGGTCGGATGCACGCTGGAGTTGCCGGTTTACCGCACTTGCAGCAGCCATCACGACAGGCGCGCATGCAGTTGCATCGCGCATAAAAAAAGCGGGCCTGGGCCCGCTTTTTTTTTTGTGCATCCAGCCGGTCTTACTGCAACGAACCACTGCCCTGCAGCTTGGACTCGGCGTCCTGCGATAGCAGGCGGTTGACGTCCTGCAGATCGGTGATGTCGAGCTTGCCGATGGCCTGGCCCAGCAGCAGGCGGTTCTGCAGGAAGTTGTAACGCGACTGCGCGTAGTTCAGCTGCGCCTGGAACAGCGTGCGCTGGTTTTGCACCACGTCCAACACAGTGCGCGTGCCGACTTCCAGGCCCACCTGCGAGGCATCGTAGGCGGCTTGCGCCGACACCACGGCCAGGCGGCGGGCTTCCACTTCGCTGATACCGGCAACAACGGTCTGGTAGGCATTGCGGGTGTTGCGATCCAGCGCGCGCTTCTGCTGCTCGTAGGTGTCCTGCTGGATGTCGCGCTGCGACAGTGCCTGACGCACGGCCGACTGGGTCGCACCGCCGGCAAAGATCGGAATCGATAGCGTGATGCCGATGGAGTCGGTATCGATGTTGCGATTATTTGTTGTGAAGTTACCGGCAGCTGTATCGACATCGCCGCCGCCGCCCCAGCTATTGGTTCGCCCCATGCTGCCGGAAAGATTGAGGGTCGGCAGATGGCCGGCACGTGCGGCACTGACTTGCGCCTCGGCAGCGCTGACCTGCAACTGCTGCGCCTTCAGCGCCGGATTGTCGGCGATCGCGGTGGCGACCAACTGATCCACATTGCTGTAGGCGGCCGGCACTTCCGGGCGGAACTCATCTGGCAATGCGCGCAAGCCGACCACGGGCTGGCCGGTCAGCTCGGTCAGTGCCTGGTAGTAGTCCTTGAGCGTGTTGCGCGCGGTGATGGTGTCGGCGCGTGCCTGGTCGTACTGGGCGCGGGCTTCGTGCACGTCGGTGATCGGCGCCAGGCCCACTTCCAGACGCTTGTCGGCATAGTCGAACTGCTTCTTGGCAGCCGCTTCGTTGGTCTCGGCTGCCGCCAGCGACTCGATCCCCACCAGCACCTGGAAATACGCCGCCGAGGTGCGGGTGATCAGATCGTTGGTGGCCGATGCCAGGGTGAAATCCGCAGCCTTGGCCACTTCGCGCTGCGCACGCATGTTGGAAAACTGCGCCCAATTGAAGATGGTCTGGCTGCCCTGGATTGCGTACTGGCGCTGCTTGGTCGTGGAGCGGCCATCGACGCCCTCCAGCTCACGATGCGATTGGGTGAAACCGGCGCTACCGTCCAACTGCGGCAACAACGCCGCACGCGCCTGCACCTGACCTTCCCGATTGACCAGGCGCGTGGACTCGGCCATGGCCAGCTGCGGATCGCCGTTGCGGGCCATTTCGTAGACCTGCAGCAGGTCTGTGGCGTGCGCAGCCATGGGAGACAGGGCGACGGCCAGGGCCAGGACGAGGGATCGGCGGATCATCAGGGGAAGCTTCCTTGGGAATCAGAATTGGAATCGGGGCGTCGGTGCGGCGCCCTGGAGATAGGCGAGGTCGGTTTCGAACAACGATTCGATGCGCGGGGCGTTGACCTCGCCACGGACCAGGACCGCTTCCATCACCGGATCGTGACCGCGCACGACGAACAACCGACCGTTCGGGCGCAACCACTGCAGCCACTGGACGGGCAGCGTGTCGACCGCGCCGGTCACGCAGATGGCGTCGAAGCGACGCTCGCTCTGCCAGCCGAAGACATCGGCGGTTTCGATACGGACGTTGCTGCCCAGGCCGGTGCGGTCCAGATTGGCGCGTGCGGCGGCGGCCAGCGCCGGGTCGATCTCCAGGCTGAGCACTTCGCGTGCCAGTGCGGCCAGGCAGGCGGTGGCAAAGCCGCTGCCGGTGCCCACTTCCAGTACGTCCTCGCCCGGTTGCAGATCCAGTGCCTGCAACATGCGGCCTTCGACCACCGGCTTCATCATCTTGTGACCGGCCGACAGTGGAATTTCCACATCGACATAGGCCAGCGTCTTGTAGGCCTCCGGCACGAAAGCTTCGCGCGGCATGCGCGCCAGCACGTCGAGTACGCGCAGGTCCAGCACGTCCCACGGCCGGATCTGCTGCTCGACCATCTTTTCGCGGGCCTGGGTGAAATCGATCGTCATGGTGCGGGTATCCAACGCGGTGGGGCGAACATTTTACCGGTGCGCGAGGCACCTGGCGCATCTAGCATCGCTGCGCGCTGCCATCCGGCGCAGTGCCGGATGGCAGCGCCACCAAAGGCCGGGGGCGCTCAGCGCGGCGCATAGGCCCTCAAAAAGAAGTCCACGCTGGTGTCGATGTGCTCATTGACCTGGGCGCGGGTGGGCTGGCCGTGCAGGCCGCACATCATCAAGGCGTAGAGCTCGCCCTTGAGCAGGCAGAAGAATTGCGAGGCGGCGCGTGCGACGTCCGGGATCTCCAGCTGGCCGTCGGCCACCCGCGCGGACAGGAAATCGGCCAGCGCCCGCTGCGTGCGCCTGGGGCCTGCATTCCAGAACATCTCGCGGATATGCACGTTGCCGGTGCCGGGCGCCATCATCATGCGGTGGGTGGAGATGGCCGATTCGGTGCTGACCATGGCGAAGAACGCATGGGCAATCTCGGTGAGCTGGTCGCGCAACGCGCCCTTGGGGGCGTGATCGAACAGGTCGTCCGGCATCATGTGCTGGCATTGCGCGCGGATCGCCTCGGAAAACAGGCTTTCCTTGTCGCCGAAGTGGCTATACACGGTCAGCTTGGAGACGCCGGCCTGCGCGGCGATCCCGTCCATGCTGACCCCTGCATAGCCCTGCTCCATGAACATAGTGCGCGCGGCACCCAGGATGGCGGCACGTTTTCCAAGATCCTTGGGACGACCAGGGCCGTTGCTCTTGGTCTTGGAAGTGAGAGGGGGCGAGCTGGACATGCCGTCAATACTAGACCATCGGGTTCTATATTTATACTCGGCGCCGAACCGCGACGTTAACGGTTCCGTCTGCCCGGTTACCGGTGTCATACCGCTCCCGGCAGCTGTCAGTGATCCACCGAAGGCAGCACAAAAACCCCGATGATAAATTTGCCATAGGCCTTCCGGTGCATACGGGCAGGTATCTCCAGCAAGCACGGACGAGGGGACGGGGAGCGTGGGAAGGGGCGGTACGCAGGCGCACACAAGCTGTGTTCGCAGCACGTGCGTGCGGCGGATCGGGCGGGCGTGGCTGTGGCTGCTGTTGTGCTGCGCAGTGCTCAACGCCTGGCCCGCCGGCGCGCAGGTGCTCAAACACACCGCGTACCACACCGTCACGCGCTGGAACATGGACGACGGCCTGCCGCACAACCTGGTGCACGCCGTGGCCCAGGGCGAAGACGGGCTGATCTGGCTGGGTACCTGGGAAGGTGTGGCGCGCTTCAATGGGCGCGACTTCACCGTGTACGACCGCCAGAACACTCCCGGCGTCGAGCTGGGCGGGGTTTTCGTGGTGGTTCGCGATAGCACCGGCGGCATGCTGTTCGGCACCGCGTTCGACGGCGTCTACCACTATCAGGACGGTCACTGGCAGCAGCTGGGTGATGCGTCGGCACGGCATCTTGCGGTCAGCGCCCTGCTGCGGCGTGCCGATGGCGCGCTGTGGGTGGGGGCACACCGCAGACGCTGTACCGCATCGAGGGCGACGGGCGGGTGGTCGACGTGGGCCGCCAGACCGGCTTGCCGCGTGCGCGCGTCACGGCGCTGTCTGCAGACGAAAGCGGCGACCTGTGGGTGGGCACCGAGGTTGGCCTGTACCGCCTGCCGCGCGATGGCGGCCAGGCTGCGGCCTGGGGCAGGGGACACGGGATGCGCCGGTGCGGCGGCTGGCCAGCGACCGTCAGGGCGGCCTGTTGGTCGCTGGCGACGATGGCGTGTGGTGGTGGAGCCGTGGCGGCGGCCTGCAACGGTTCCGCCAGGGCCAACGCGTGGATTCGGTGTTGCTGGACCGCCGCGGACATCTGTAGATGAGCCTGTCTTCGGGAATGCTGGTGGTGCACAGCGGCCCGAACGACCCGGACGAGCAGATCGCCATTTCCGGCGTCGCCAGCCCGGTGCTGCTGGAAGACGCCGAAGGCCTGATCTGGGTCGGCAGCGCCCACGCGCTGTTCCGTATTGCCGAGGGCGCCGCGCACGGCGTCACCCACGACGAAGGCCTGAGTTCGGACTACGTGCGCTGCGTGCTGCAGACCGGCGAGGGCACTGTCTGGGTGGGCAACGCCGTCGGCCTGGATCGTTGGCGCGACGGCACCATCAGCCGCGTGTCGCTGTTGCCCGGCGAAGGTGGGCGCGTGCTCGAGCAATCGTTGCTGGCGCTGGCCGATGCTGGCGATGGCGGCGTGTGGGCCGGGACCTATATAGCCAGGGTGTGGTGCGTCTGGACGCGCAAGGCCACGTGCTGGTGCGCATCGGCGCGGCCGATGGCCTGCCGTCGATGTCGGTGCGTGCGGTGCTGCCGGACGGCAACGATCTGTGAATCGGCACCACCGCCGGGCTGGTGCGCTGGCGCGACGGCAAGGCGTGCCGTTACACCGCCGCCGACGGCGTACCGGATGGCTCGGTGTAGGTGCTGTACCGCGATGCGCAGGGCATCGTCTGGATCGGGACCGATCGCGGCGTGGATGCGGCACCGGCGCGCGCGCTGTTCGAGCGCATGCGACAGCGACTGGCCGACATTGAGGTGAATGCGCAAGGCATGACCGTGCGTTGTACTGCCAGCATGGGCATGGCGATGAGCGACCAAGCGCCCAGCCGGCGCGAATTGCTGGCGTTGGCCGACCATCGTCTGTATGAAGCCAAGCGGCAGGGGCGGGATCGTTTGATCGGGCCGTAAGACGTTGCTTACGCTCGTGAACTGCTGGACGCAGGCTCGATGCAACACGGGTGTTGTTCCATTGCACGGGTGGCGTGTGGCGAAGAAGAATCGCAGCATTGCCGGCCGCGGCATTGCCGAGTCAGCAAGCTGCGTGTGCATGACGCATCGCACTTCTCGTGCGGCCGTGCCGAGATCGAAATTGACGTCATCTTTCGCCGATGCGTGCAGCACGCTGCAGACATATCGCCGGCAGCCTACGCTTGCGCCAGATCCGCCTGCACATGCAACAACGCAACAAATGCCTGCGCCGCACGCGACAAAGTGCGCCCGCCATGCGTGACGCAACCTAGCTCGCGGGATAACGCGACATCGGCCAACGGCAGCGCCACGATCTGGTGGTCGATCATGCGCTCGGGCAGCACGCTCCAGGCCAGGCCCACCGACACCAGCATCTTGATCGTTTCCAGGTAATTGGTGGTCATGCGCAGACTCGGCACCAGACCGCGCTCGGCGAACAGATTGGCAACGATGCGATGGGTGAAGGTGCCCGGATCCGGCAACACCGCCGGGTGCGCCACCACATCGTCCAGCGACACCGCAGACCGTGTTGACAACGGGTGGTCGGGTGCAACGACGAACTGCAGGCGGTCATGCCAGATCGGCTGCGCGCGCAGCGGAGCGCGCGTGTCTGGTGCCAGGGTTGTCACTGCCAGTTCCACCTCGCCGCGCAGCACCGCGGCGTAGGCCAGCTCCGAATCCAGAAACCGGATGTCCAGCGCCGCCTGCGGATGTTGCGTGGCAAAACCGCGCAACAAGGCCGGCAGGCGGTGCAGCCCCACATGGTGGCTGGTGGCCAGGCTCAAGCGGCCGCCAACGGCTGCACCCAAATGCTCCAGCACGCGGCGGGTGTCCTGCAGCTCGGCCAGGATGCGTTGCGCGCGCGGCAGCAACGCCTGGCCGGCTTCGGTCAGCACCACTTGCCGCCCCAGGCGGTCGAACAGCCGCGCCGACAATTGCGCCTCCAGCAGCGCGATGCGTTTGCTCACTGCCGGCTGGGTCAGGTGCAGGGCCTCGCCGGCTGCCGAAAAGCTGCCGCTTTCGGCGATCGCCACGAAGGCATTCAGGCTCGCCAGATCCATTGCTATTCCTAAAATTCATTTTTTGAATAAATAATATGAATTTGCGTAATCCAAGGCAAGCTCCTAGCATCGATTTCAGCCAGGTGGGCGCACCCACCATCCGCCACTCGGATTGCCGCGATGACTGCCAAGACCCTGTACGACAAGCTGTGGGAACTGCATGAGGTCACACGCCGTGACGATGGTTCGTCGCTGATCTACATCGACCGCCACATCCTGCACGAAGTGACCTCGCCGCAAGCCTTCGAGGGCCTGCGCCTGGCCGGACGCAAGCCATGGCGCATCGACGCCAATATCGCCACGCCCGACCATAACGTGCCGACCACGCGCGCCGAGCGCCAGGGCGGACTGGAGTCGATCTCCGACGAGGTCTCGCGTCTGCAGGTGCAGACGCTGGACGAGAACTGCGACGACTTCGGCATTCTTGAGTTCAAGATGAACGATGCGCGCCAGGGCATCGTGCACGTGGTCGGCCCGGAGCAGGGCGCCACCTTGCCGGGCATGACCGTGGTCTGCGGCGATTCGCACACCTCCACGCATGGCGCGTTCGGCGCGTTGGCGCATGGCATCGGCACCTCCGAGGTCGAGCACGTGCTGGCCACGCAGTGCCTGATCGCCAAGAAGATGAAGAACATGCAGGTGCGCGTGGAAGGTACGCTGCCGTTCGGGGTGACCGCCAAGGACATCGTGCTGGCGGTGATCGGCAAGATCGGCACCGCCGGCGGCAACGGGCATGCGCTGGAATTTGCCGGCAGCGCCATCCGCGACCTGTCGATGGAAGGACGCATGACCATCTGCAACATGTCCATCGAAGCCGGTGCGCGCGTGGGCATGGTGGCGGTGGACGAGAAGACGATTGCCTACGTCAAAGGGCGCCCGTTCGCACCCAAGGGCGCCGACTGGGATGCAGCGGTGGCGCTATGGAGCACGCTGGTCTCCGATCCGGACGCACATTTCGACACCGTGGTGGAGTTGCGTGCCGAAGAGATCAAGCCGCAGGTCAGCTGGGGCACTTCGCCGGAAATGGTGTTGGCCATCGATCAGCACGTGCCCGATCCTGCCACCGAGCAGGACCCGACCAGGCGCGATTCGATCGAGCGCGCGCTCAAATACATGGGATTGACCGCCAACCAGCCGATCACCGCCATCCGCCTGGATCGCGTGTTCATTGGCTCGTGCACCAACTCGCGGATCGAAGACCTGCGTGCCGCCGCTGCGGTGGCCAAGGGCCGCAAGCTGGCTTCCACCATCAAGCAGGCGTTGGTGGTGCCGGGCTCGGGCCTGGTGAAGGCACAGGCCGAAGCCGAAGGCCTGGACAAGGTGTTTCTGGATGCCGGTTTCGAATGGCGCGAGCCAGGCTGCTCGATGTGTCTGGCCATGAACCCGGACAAGCTGGGCAGCGGCGAGCATTGCGCTTCGACCTCCAACCGCAACTTCGAAGGCCGCCAGGGCGCCGGCGGCCGCACGCATCTGGTCAGCCCGGCGATGGCCGCCGCGGCGGCAGTGAGCGGGCATTTTGTCGATGTGCGTGAACTCGCGGATTCGGGAGTGGGGATTCGGGATTCGTAAAAAGCGCTCCGCCATCCCCAGCCTTTTCGAATCCCAAATCCCCACTCCCAAATCCCGGCCTCTCTCAATGACTCCTTTCACCCAACACACCGGACTGGTCGCGCCGCTGGATCGCGCCAATGTCGATACCGACCAGATCATTCCCAAGCAGTTTCTGAAGTCGATCAAGCGCACCGGCTTCGGGCCGAACCTGTTCGACGAGTGGCGCTATCTGGATATCGGCGAGCCTGGTCGCGACAACAGCACGCGCCCGCTCAATCCCGAATTCGTGCTCAATTTCCCGCGCTATCAGGGCGCCAGCGTTTTGCTGGCCCGGGAAAACTTCGGCTGCGGTTCCTCGCGCGAGCATGCGCCGTGGGCGCTAGACGAATACGGCTTTCGCACCGTGATCGCGCCGAGCTTTGCCGACATCTTCTACAACAACAGTTTCAAGAACGGCCTGCTGCCGATCGTGCTGGCCGAAGCAGAGGTCGATGCGTTGTTCGAACAATGCCTGGCGCTCAAGGGCTACCAGCTCACCGTGGATCTGGCTGCGCAACGCGTGCGCCGGCCCGATGGCGTGGAGTACGGCTTCGATATCGCTGCCTTCCGCAAACACTGCCTGCTCAACGGGCTGGACGATATCGGCCTCACCTTGCAGGACGCCGATGCGATCGGTCGGTTCGAGCAAGCCCATCGCGTGCGGCAGCCGTGGCTGTTCGGCGCCCTGCAGTGATCGCAGCGGCGTCATCTCCGCGCGCGGACACCCTGGGCGCGCATGTCGCCGTGCAGTTCGGTGCGCAGGCGCAGGCCTATCTGCAGAGCGAGGTGCATGCACAGGGCACCGAGTTCGCCGAACTGCGCGCTGGCCTGGAGGGGCATCGCAATGGTCGCCTGCTCGACCTGGGCTGTGGGGCCGGTCATGTGAGTTTTCAGTTCGCGCACATGATGGCCGATGTCGTGGCCTACGATCTCTCGGCCGAGATGCTGGAGGTCGTGGCGGCCACGGCGGCGGAGCGCGGCCTGGCCCAGGTGCGCACCTTGCGCGGTGTCGCCGAGTGCCTGCCGTTCGAAACCTGCAGCCTGGATGTGGTGGTCAGCCGATATTCGGCGCACCACTGGAGCGACCTGGGGCAGGCATTGCGCGAAGTGCGGCGGGTCCTGCGGCCGGGCGGCGTTGCGGCCTTCATCGATGTGGTGGCGCCGGGTTTGCCCCTGCTGGACACGCATCTGCAGGCAATCGAACTGCTACGCGATACCAGTCATGTGCGCGACTACAGCGTGGCGCAGTGGCTGCAGATGCTGGGCGAGGCCGACCTGCAGGTGCAGCGCCATCGTTGCCAACGTCTGCAGCTGGACTACCTGAGCTGGGTGGACCGCATGCGCACTCCCGCGGTGCTCCGCGCGGCAATCCGCGCGCTGCAGGACGCAGCGGTGGACGATGTTCGCGACTCTTTTCAGATTGCCGCCGACGGCTCTTTCAGCACCGACGTGCTGGTGCTGTGGGCGGCACGTTGATTCCCATGGCGCGGTGGCGCCAACCCACGAGGATTGCATGAGCAAGCAGATTCTGATTCTTCCCGGCGACGGCATCGGCCCGGAAATCATGGCCGAAGCGGTCAAGGTGTTGAAGCGCATCGACGCGCAACATGGTCTGGGGTTCGAGCTGGTGTATGACGAGCTGGGCGGTGCCGCCTACGACAAATATGGCAGCCCGTTGGCCGATGAAACGCTGGAGCGCGCGCGCGCCGCCGATGCAGTGCTGCTGGGCGCGGTGGGTGGCCCGCAGTGGGACACCATCGACCCGGCGCTGCGCCCGGAGCGTGGGCTGCTCAAGATCCGCTCGCAGCTGGGCTTGTTCGCCAACTTGCGGCCGGCCTTGCTGTATCCGCAGCTGGCCGACGCGTCCACGCTCAAGCCGGAGGTCGTGGCCGGGCTGGATCTGCTGATCCTGCGCGAGCTTACTGGCGGCATCTATTTCGGCCAGCCGCGTGGTAACCGCACCTTGGACAATGGCGAACGCCAGGCATACGACACCTTGCCGTATAGCGAGAGCGAGATTCGTCGCATCGCCAAGGCCGGTTTCGATATGGCGCGCCTGCGCGGCAAGAAGTTGTGTTCGGTCGACAAGGCCAACGTGCTGGCATCGAGCCAGCTATGGCGTGCAGTGGTCGAAGAAGTGGCCAAGGACTACCCGGATATCGCGCTGTCGCATATGTACGTGGACAACGCGGCGATGCAGTTGGTGCGTGCGCCCAAGCAGTTCGACGTGATCGTGACCGACAACATGTTCGGCGACATCCTGTCCGACCAGGCATCCATGCTCACCGGTTCCATCGGCATGCTGCCGTCGGCCTCGCTGGATGCCAACAGCAAGGGCATGTACGAGCCCTGCCATGGTTCGGCACCGGACATCGCCGGCAAGGGCATTGCCAATCCGCTGGCCACAATCCTGTCGGTGGCGATGATGCTGCGCTATACGTTCGCGCAGGCCGCTGCGGCAGATGCGATCGAAGATGCGGTTGGCAAGGTGCTCGATCAAGGCCTGCGCACTGCCGACATCTGGTCGGAAGGCACCACCAAGGTCGGCACCGTGGCAATGGGCGATGCGGTGGTTACTGCGCTGTGAAAAGCGTTTGTCTCTTTGAGTCCTGCGGTCCCAGTGGGGGCTGCCATTGTGCTGGATGCTGACCATTTTCGTTTGGCTGGTTGAACGATTCCCGAGCATGATCGGCCAGCCATAACCCGCGTTATCTACCTGCCCTCAATAGCCACCGGCGGTGTTTGAGCGCGCGTCGGCGTGGCTGTTTGTGCGGCCCGCTTGGACGGATTTACAGCGTGTCCAAGTCAGGTAGCGTGCGAGCGTCTTGGTCGTCCCTGCCGGTCGTCTCCGGTGAAGTCTCTACGAGGAACTGTGGCCTCCGGACTTCGCAATTGAAACAAATCTTCGGTCCGCACGGTTACGCAATCGCTGGCATGTGCGATGGTGTCGGTGTGTAGGCATTGGGCCTGCCGTCGAATGCCGGCCGCGCGTCGACTCGCGTGCCATCGTCATCGTTAACCCGTCGTTTGTAGGGAAAGATCTGCGTGTCCGTCCACAGCGTACATTCCGGCTTCCAACTACCGCGGTCTCGCCTGCTGCTTGTGTTGCTGGTGGGAGCGTCGCTGTCGTTTTTTGCAACGGCGCAGGAAACATCAACCGCCACGCGCCAGCTGGATACGATCACCGTTACCGGCTCGCGCATTGCGCGCGCGCAGGTGGAGGGTCCGGCGCCGGTGACCGTCATCACTGCCGAGGACATCCGCAAGCAAGGCTTCAGCACCGTGTGGGAATCCCTCGGTACGCTGACCCAGTTCAGCGGCAGCGCGTTAAACGAAAGCGACCAGACAGGCAGTTCGCCCAATGGCCAATATCTCAACCTGCGTGGTCTGGGCCCGGGCTATCAGCTGATCCTGCTCAACGGCAAGCGCATGGCCGATTATCCGCAGTCATACGGCGCCAACGGCACCGCGGTCAGCCTGGGCAGCATCCCGGCCGCAGCGGTAGAGCGTATCGAGGTGATGAGTGGCGGCGCCTCGGCGATCTATGGCTCCGATGCGGTGGCCGGCGTGGTCAACATCATCACCAAGCGCGATTTCAGCGGCAACACGCTGCGCCTGCGTGGCGGCACAACCACGCGCGGCGGCGGCGATACCGGCCAGCTGCAATGGAGCGGCGGGCGCACCGGCGACCGCTGGAGCCTGACCTACGCGTTCGAAAGGCTTGACCGCGAAGCGATCGTTGCCCGCCAGCGCGACTTCCTGGATTCGTACTACGACCATCCCGACAACAAGGCCGACCCGGTCAGCCCCAATGCCTCGATCTCCGGCGTCTACCTGCGCCGCGGCAACACTTATCTGTGGCCGAGCGGCGGCGCGTTGTCGACTTCGGCCAGCGCGCTGGACGCGATCTGCGCGGCGACCAACCCGTCGTTCGTGCCGTACAAGACCTCCGACAACCTGGCCGCGCCAAACCGCTGCGGTGCGTTAGGCTACTACGAAGGCCGCTCGGTGCAGAACGGCTACGGCAAGACCTCGGGCTACCTGTCCGGCAGTTTCGATTTCAGCGACAGCGTCACCGGCTACGCGCAGGTGCTGGCCAACCGTTCCAAGGACGAAAGCTCCAGTCAGACCCACTACTACATCGGCGAAGGCGCGTTCACCGTCTACGACCCGGCCCTGGGCCTGGTCACCGCGCAGCGCATCTTCCTGCCTTCGGAAGTGGGTGGGATCAAGAACATCGAGTACGACGAGAAGTCCTGGAACCTCAACGCCGGCGTGCGCGGCAAGCTGTTCGACGGCCGCTTCGACTGGGATGCGAGCGTGTCGCTGTCGCGCTACGACATCACCACGCATCGGCCGCGCTTCCTCACCAACGCGGTGCGCGACTACTACATGGGTCCGGTGCTGGGCCATCGCCCGGACGGCACCGAGATCCGCCAGTTCTATCCCGACAGGCTGTTCGCGCCGGGCAGCGCGGCGCTGTACGACCAGCTCACCACCGACGTGGTCAGCCGCGGCGAATCCAGCACCGACCAGGCGCAGTTCGTGTTCAGCGGCGACCTGTTTGAACTGCCGGCCGGCATGCTGCAGATCGCCACTGTGCTGGAGGCGGCGCGGCAGAAGTACGAGCTTCAGCCAGATCCGCGCACCACCGTGGACTACACCGGCAACGAGCGCATCTACAACCTCACCCAGACCCCCGGCGGCGGCCCGCGCGACCGCTACGCCGCCGGCGTAGAGCTGCGTGTGCCGATCTTCAGCCGGCTCAACGCGACGCTGGCCGGGCGCTACGACAAGTACGACGACATTACCTCGGTCGACGACGCCACCACCTGGCAGGTCGGGCTGGAATGGCGGCCGTTCGACAGTCTGCTGCTGCGTGGCAGCCATGCCACCAGTTTCCGTGCGCCGGACCTGTTGTGGATCTACGCAGGCACCAGCGCCAACAACCCCACCGTCACCGACGAATACCTATGCCGCCGCGACGGGCTGGATCCGCTGTCGGTCGCCTGTTCGAGCGCGCACGAATACCAGACCTTCTCCACCCAGTCGTCCAATCCGCTGCTGGAAGAGGAGAAGGGCACCTCGACCACACTGGGCTTGGTCTGGGACGTGCTGCCGGCGCTGTCGCTGAGCGCGGACTACTACCGCATCGAACTGGGAGGGCGGGTCGAATCAATCTCCAGCGAGAGCCTGCTGGAGAACAACGCCAACTGCCTGCTCGGCCGTGATCGCGCGGGCAATCCGGTCGATACCGCGTCGGCCGCCTGTCAGTTCTACATCCAGTCGGTGACCCGCAGCCCTGGCACCGATCTCACCGCCGAGGGCCAGATCACCGCGTTCGAGACCTTCCCGATCAACCAGTCGCTGATGCGCACCGACGGCGTGGACGCCAACCTGCGCTACCGCCTCGACCTCGGCGACTGGGGCGCGCTGGGCCTTCAGGCCGGCTACACCCGCGTGCTGAAGATGGAGGTGGCGCAGTTCGCCGGTGCCAAGCCGGTGGACGTGATGAACGATGTCGATTACCTGGCGTTCCGCACCCGCACCAACTGGCGCCTGAACTGGAGCGTCGGCAAGTGGACGACCAGCATGTACGGCTATCGATACGGCTCGCGCCCCAACTACGCCGAGACCGGGCGGGTGGCGCCGTACGTGATCTGGAACGCGGACATCGCCAAGCAGATCACTGACAAGGCCACGCTCGGCCTCAGCGTGGTGAACATATTCGACAGGATCCACCCGCGCGACGATACCTACACTGCGTGGCCATACTTTCCACGCGTCTACAGCGCCATTGGGCGACAACTGTATGCCAACTTTACCTACAAATTTTGAGGTGCGCATGCGTTGTGCTACGGGGGCAACAGGCTGCCGCGAAGGCTGAGCAGAGCCCGGGCGGCGCCATCACGATTTCTCCTGCCGATCCTACGATCAGGCTACGATCCGAGCGGCCGGCATATCGCTTCGCTGGGCGGCCGCATCGGATCGATCGGTCGCCGCACTGTGCGCTACGCCACCGCCGCCGTCTTGCTGGCGACCACGCCACGCTCGCGCTGACGCAACAAGCGGTTGGCCACATCGAGCCACGCAAGCGCGCTGGCTTCGATGATGTCCTTGCTGGTGCCGGTGCCTTCGTATTCCACGCCGTCGTGGCGCACGCTCAGGCTGGCTTCGCCGCGCGCGTCCGCGCCGATGCCCACGCTGTGCACCTGGTAGCTGTCCAACTCCAGCTTGACGCCGGTTGCCGAGGCCAAGGCACCGAACAGTGCATCCACTGGCCCGTTACCTTGGGCGGTTTCAGCCACTCGGTTGCCTTCCGGGTCGGACAACTCCACCAACGCATTGGCACGGCTGCCCACATCGCTGATGGTCATCGACGCAAGGCGATAGCCTTCCTGCACCGTTGCGTCCTGCATCAATGCCTGCAGATCGGCATCGGTCACAACGCGCTGCTTCTCGCACAGCGCCTTGAACTGTTCGAACACCAGCTTGACCTCTTCTTCCTCCAGCAGGTAACCCAGCGCACGCAGGCGCTGCTCGACCGCGGCGCGGCCGCTGTGGCGGCCCAGCACCATCTGTGAGGACTCCCAGCCCACATCTTCCGGGCGCATGATTTCGTAGGTGCCGCGATGGCGCAGCATGCCGTGCTGATGAATGCCCGATTCGTGCGCGAATGCGTTGCCACCCACCACCGCCTTGTTGCGCTGCACCGGCATGCCGACCAGGCGTTGCAACAATTGCGACGTGGACACGATACGCGGCGTATTGATTGCCGAATCGATGTTGTAGAACGCACCACGCACCTTCAGTGCCATGGTGATCTCTTCCAGCGCGCAATTGCCGGCGCGCTCGCCGATGCCATTGATGGTGCATTCCACCTGGCGCGCACCGCCTTCGATGGCCGCCAGCGAGTTGGCCACCGCCAGGCCCAGATCGTTGTGGCAGTGCGCGCTGAAGATGACCTTGTCGGCACCGTCAACGCTGGCGATCAGGTGCGAGAACATGCCGTGGATTTCTTCCGGCGTGGTGAAGCCGACCGTGTCGGGCAAATTGATGGTGGTGGCGCCGGCGGAAATCGCAACGCGGGTGACCTCGGCCAGGAAATCTTCCTCGGTGCGGGTCGCATCTTCGGCGGAGAATTCGATGTCGTCGATATAGCCGCGCGCCAGCGTCACATGCCTGTGCACCGATTCCAGCACCTGCTCGCGGCTCATGCGCAACTTGTGCTCGCGGTGCAGCGGGCTGGTGGACAGGAACACATGCAGGCGCGGATTTGCGGCTGTTTCCAGCGCCTTGGCCGAGGTTTCGATATCGGCCTGCAGACAGCGCGACAACACCGCCAGGGTGGGGCGGCGCAGTTCCCGGCCCATCATCGCCACCGCTTCGCGGTCCGAATGCGAGCTGGCAGGAAAGCCGGTTTCGATGATGTCCACGCCGAGTTCGTCCAGCGCGCGCGCCATGACCAGCTTCTGCTGGGGCGTCATGCTGCAGCCGGGGGATTGCTCGCCGTCGCGCAGGGTGGTGTCGAAAATTCGGATACGCGGGGTCTGGTCGGATACGGTCGTGTTCACCAGGAAGACTCCTCTACGGCGATGGCGGTGACAGGCGTTGGAGCGACTGCGGATGGGCGGGAAAGAACGTGTGGGGCGGGTGGCGGATTGGCGCTGCGTTCGTTGCGGAGTCGCTCGGTATTGCGACGGCGCGGCTTGCGTGGCGGACGCGGCCGCACCTCGGACAAGAGTGTGGCCAGCACGGTTGCGTCGATATTACCGCCAGAGACCACCGCACATTTGCGTTTGCCGGAAACGCGGCGACCGGCGGCCAGTGCCAGGGCGCCGGCGCCCTCGGCAATGACGTGTTCTTCCAGTGCCAGGCGTACCAATGTTTCGCGCAATTCGGCCTCGCGCACGATCACCACATCGTCGAGCAGGCTCGAGCACAGGCGGCGCGTGAGCAGGCCCGGAATCTTGACCCTCACGCCGTCGGCGAGCGTCGGCACCGGTGTGATTTCGCGCAGATCGCCGCGGACGGCGCGCGCCATCGAATCCACACCTTCCACCTGCGCCCCGACCACGCGCACGCCCTGCGATTTCAATGCCAGCGCCACGCCGGAGGCCAGGCCGCCGCCGCCGATCGGCACGATCACCACGTCCGGCGCATGCGCCGCCAGCTCGATGCCGACTGTGCCCTGGCCGGCGATCACGTCCGGGTCGTCGAAGGCAGACAGGAAGCGATAGCCGTTCTGGTCTGCCAGCTCGCGCGCAAATGCGTACGCCTCGTCGTAGCTGTTGCCATGCTGGCGTACGGTGGCGCCCCAATGCGCGACACCGGCGATCTTGGTCTGCGGCGCGCCATAGGGCATCACCGTGATGGCCTGCACACCTAGCCGGTACGCCGACCACGCCACGCCTTGCGCATGGTTGCCGGCCGAGGCGCAGATCACCGGGCGCTCGTCGCCGCGTTCCAGCCCGGCCAGCAAGGCATTCAAGGCGCCGCGCACCTTGTAGGAGCCGGTGCGCTGCAGATTCTCCAGCTTCAACCACACACCGAAGCGTTCGGCGTAGTGCAGCGGCGTGGGCGACAGGTACTTGCGCAGGCGTGCCTGTGCGGCCAGTACGTCGGCCACGCTGATGGCCACGTCGCCTACCTCTGGCTCCTGTGCGGAAGGGCGGCCGGAATCAGGCATTGCGGCACGCGCGCGGCCGATCCGGAAGAAGACACCTCCGGACGGCAGTCTGATGGTCGCGCGAGGTCTGCATGCTCATGCCGCCGCCTCGACCGATTCCAGTGCGGTGATCACCACCGATTCGCAGTCGTAAACCTTTTCCAGCTGCAGGCGCAGTGTTTCCGGCGGACGGTTGCTGTCCACATCCAGCAGCAGATGCCAGCGCCCGGCATCGTCAGGCGCCGCTGCGCCCTGGATCGCGCATGGGCGGAAGCCGCGGCGTTCGGTCATGCCGATTACCCGCACCAACGCGCCTTCTGCCGGCTTCAGCACCAGATCAAGCCGGTATCGCATGCGATGTCTCCTTGACCGCGTGTGCGGGATTGCTGTCCAGCATGGTGCTGTTGGCGTTGTTGGGCGGCACCAGCGGCCACACATTGGCACGCGCGTCGATCGCGACATGCAGCAGGCCGGGACCGGGCTGCGCCAGCAAGTCGGCCAGTGCCGCGTCCACATCGCCCCGGGCGATGATGCGCTTGGCCGGAATGCCGAACACTTGCGCCAACGCCGCAAAATCCGGGTTGTCGGACAGGTCGATTTCGCTGTAACGCTCGGCAAAGAACAGTTCCTGCCACTGCCGCACCATGCCCAGCGAGCTGTTGTCCAGCAGCACGATCTTCACCGGCAGCTTGCAGCGCGCAATCGTCACCAGCTCCTGCACGTTCATCATGAAACTGCCATCGCCGGAGACCAGCACCACGGTGCGGTCAGGGCAGGCGAACTGCGCGCCCATCGCGGCCGGCAGGCCAAAGCCCATGGTGCCCAGTGCGCCGCTGGTGAGGTGATTGCGCGGATGGTTGAAGCGGCAATGCTGCGCCACCCACATCTGATGCTGACCCACATCGCAGGCGATGATGGTGTCGGCCGGTGCCACTTCGCTCAGGCGCTTGAGCAGCGCCGGGGCGTAGATGTCGGTCCCGGGCGCGTCGTAACGCGCGCCGAATTTTTCGCGGTTGGCAAAACAGCGGGTGCGCCAGGCCTGGCAGTTGGCCCGCGCTGCGCTCAGTGCCTTGAGACTGGTGGCCACGTCGCCGGGCACTGCGATGTCGGCAGTGCGCAGCTTGGAAATTTCATACGCGTCGGCATCCAGATGGATGACGCGCGCGAACGGTGCGAATTCGCTCAGTTTGCCGGTGGCACGGTCGTCGAACCGCGCACCGACCACCACCAGCAGATCGCATTCCTGAATGGCCATGTTGGCCGCACGGGTGCCGTGCATGCCCAGCATGCCAAGGTAATCGGGATGCGCATGCGGCAATGCACCCAGGCCGCGCAAGGTCAGCGCGGTCGGGATGCCGGTGGCTTCGACGAAGCGCCGGAACGCCTCCACCGCGCCAGCCAGCGCGATTCCGCCACCGCCGTACACCACCGGGCGTTCGGCGCTGGCGATCGCCGCCAGTGCTTCGGCCAGTTTCGCGTCCGTCGGCGCCGGCGGTGGCTGCACCGCTGCCGGAACATGCAGGGGCAGATGCGAGGCATCTGCCACCTGCACATCCTTGGGCAGGTCGATCAGCACCGGCCCGGGACGTCCTTCGCGCGCAATGCGAAATGCCTCGCGCACCATCTCCGGAAGCTCCTCCACACGCCGCACCAGAAAGCTGTGCTTGACGATCGGCATGGTCATGCCGAACACGTCCAGCTCCTGGAACGCGTCGGTGCCAAGCAACGGCGTGGCGACCTGGCCGGTCAGGCAGATCATCGGCACCGAGTCGAGCATGGCGTCGGCGATGCCGGTGACCAGGTTGGACGCGCCCGGGCCGGAGGTGGCCACGCACACACCGACCCGGCCGCTGGCACGGGCATAGCCGTTGGCAGCCAGTGCAGCGCCCTGTTCGTGACGAACCAGGATGTGCTTGAGCCTGGAATCCACCAGGGCGTCGTAGAACGGCATGATGGTGCCGCCCGGATAGCCGAACAGCGTTTCCACGCCTTCGGCTTCTAGGGCCTGCGTCAGCCAGCGCGCGCCATTGCGGGGCGTGCTGTGTGCGGAGGTGTTCATGCGTTGCGGACCTTCGGTTTAAGCGGTGGGGGAGGCGGCGGCGTTATGCCGCCTGTTGATTCGCAGGTGCGGCAGCGGCTTGCTGTTGCCCGTTGAGCCACACCATCTTGGCGCGCAGCTTCTTGCCCACTTCCTCGATTGGGTGCTCAAGGTCGGCCTGCTTGAATTTTTTGTAGTTCGGCAGGCCGGCGTCGTACTCGGCCACCCAGTTCTTGGTGAAGGTGCCGTTCTGGATGTCGGTCAGCACGTCCTTCATGCGCGCCTTGGTGCTGGCGTCGATCACGCGCGGGCCGCTGACATAGTCGCCGTATTGCGCGGTTTCGGAAACGAATTCCAGCATGCGGGTGATGCCGCCTTCGTAGAACAGGTCCACGATCAACTTCAATTCGTGCAGCACTTCGTAGTATGCGATTTCCGGCTGGTAGCCGGCTTCCACCAGCACTTCGAAACCGGCCTGCACCAGCGAGGACGCGCCGCCGCACAGCACGGCCTGCTCGCCGAACAGATCGGTTTCGGTTTCTTCCTTGAAGGTGGTCTTGATGATGTTGGCGCGCGCGCCACCCAGGCCGCCGGCATAGGTCAGCGCAAACTGCTCGGCCTTGCCGCTGGTGTCCTGGTACACCGCATAGATGCACGGCACGCCGCGGCCGATCTCGTATTCGCGACGCACCAATGCGCCCGGACCCTTGGGCGCGACCAGCACCACGTCCAGATCGGCGCGCGGTTTGATCATGTCGAAGTGCACGTTCAGGCCATGCGCGAACAGCAGGCAGGCGCCCTGCTTCATGTTCGGAGCGATGACCTCCTCATAGAGTTTCTTCTGCACCATGTCCGGGGTCAGGATGGCCACCAGGTCAGCGCTCTTGACCGCCTCGGACGGCGCGATGACGGTGAAGCCATCGGCCTGCGCCTTGGCTTCGGTCGGGCCACCGGCACGCAGGCCGACGGTGACGTCGAAGCCGGAATCGCGCAGGTTCAGCGCATGTGCGCGGCCCTGGCTGCCGTAGCCGATGATCGCGATTTTCGGTTGGGTGTCGTTGCTCATGGAATGTCCTTGCGGGGTTGGCAGTGGAGATGGCAGTGAATAAACGGATCAGCCGGCAGTGCGGACACTGGCCGGCTGAGCAAAGCGGGGACGAGCGATGACACGGCGCAGGCAACCACGGGCCGCCCATGCGCGTCTGGGCGCATGTCGATGTTACGGATGTGGCAGTGATGTCGTTCATGTCATTCGAAACTTTTGGTGATCCCTGAAACGCGAAACCCCGCGCCGTTGCCGGTGCGGGGTCTGATCGAAGCCTTGTGTGTCTGTTGCCTACACGAAGTCTCGTCCCGCACCGGTTGGCGAGGTAATAAGTACGAGCACGAGAAGCGACGCAGCCAGCACGCCGGAGGGCGCGGACAGTCGGGCGTTCGAGGTGGTGAAGTGGTGCGGCATGGGCCTGAGGTAATCATCGCGGCAACCAGGATGTCAACCCTTGCGCATGAAACATCCGCATTAATGTTCTGCGTCGCGTGCAAAGCCCCGTGACTGCTGCATGGTTTCTTATGAAACATAATCGATGCAGTACACGAAGCGCTGACGAGGATCACCATCTGCGCGGCATCGAGCGCGCTGCCAGGTGTCGATTGGACGGCAGGGTACAGCGCGCTGGTATGGTTGGCACCTCATTTTCAGTGTCATGGGGGCCATCGACGATGCGTCGCGTACCTGACCCGGGTTTCAAGGAGCAATTCACCATCGACGGCCACGCCCCGCGCAAGGGCGAGCTGTGGAAGAACCCGAACCTGGCCAACACGCTGCAGCAGATCGCCGACGGCGGCCGCGATGCGTTCTACAAGGACGACATCGCGCGCACCATCGGTGCCTACTTCAGGGCCAATGGCCGGTATCTGAGCTACGAAGACATGGCCAGCCACCAGGGTGAGTGGGTGGAGCCGGTCAGCACCATTTACCGCGGCTATGACGTGTGGGAGTTGCCGCCCAACAGCCAGGGCATCGCCGCGTTGCAGATGCTCAATATCCTGGAGGGTTACGACTTCTCCAAGATTCCGTTCGGCTCGGCTGAGCACGTGCACTTGTTTACCGAGGCCAAGAAGCTGGCCTTCGCCGACCGCGCGCGCTTCTACGCCGACCCGGCGTTTCAGCCGGCACCGCTGGCCAAGTTGATCTCCAAGGACTACGCCAGCCGGCGGCGCGCGCTGATTTCGATGGACAAGGCGCTCAAGGAAGTACAACCGGGGACACCCAAGCAAGACGGCAAGCCCTGGCTGAGTTTTGGCGTGATGGGCGGGGCCATGCAGCCGCAGGGGCACGTGCAGATCGTGATGAACCTGGTGGACTTCCACATGAACCTGCAGGAAGCCGGCGACGCGCCGCGTATCCAGCACGAGGGCTCCACCGAACCGACCGGGCAGGCCACCGCGATGAGCGATGGTGGCGAGGTGAATCTGGAAACCGGCTTCTCCTACGACACCATCCGCGCGCTGATGCGCAAAGGCCACCGGGTGATCTTTGCCGACGGTCCGTACGGCGGGTATCAGGCCATCGCCCGCGACCTGGTCAGCGGCGTGTACTACGGTGCTTCGGAAAGTCGCAAGGACGGACAGGCGGCCGGATACTGAGCGCGGCACGGTTGAGGTTGCCGCTCAACTCCGGCCGCAGCGCGCCGCTAATCACGGGATGGAGCAGGAGCCCCTCATGAATTCGATGCAACAGCCCGACCCGCCGTCGCAGACCCAGACGGCCGCGCTCCCGGATGCGCCCGTGGCCTTGCTGCGGTTGTCAGCCGAGGCGTGTGTGGTGGCCTGCAACCGCGTCGGCCTGGATGTGCTGGGCAAAACCGCGGCCGAGCTGCAGGGCGCACCTGCCTCGGTGGTGTGGGGGTTGAGTGCCGCCGATCTGGTGGGCGAAGAAGGTGCCTGGGCTGCCCCGGGCGATGATCCGGCCCGGCGCGTGCGCTATGTGCGCGACCGCGCGCATGGCGGCTGGATGCTGTCGCTGCCGCATGTGGAAACCGCGATCCTGCTGCGCGAGGCCACGCGTCTGGCCGATGGCAGCCGGCCGGTGCCGATCTCGCCCCTGCTGCAGCCGCTGGTTGCGCGTCTGCAAGCCGAGCACGAAGACCGCACGGTGCTCGAGCGCACTGCCCAGGCGCTGGCCGGTTGCGAACTCGAACTCCTGTTGCCGCCGGGACTGGCAGAAACCGAGATGGGCCGGCGGCTGCAAGCCGGATTCGGCAATCTGGCCGAGGCCATCCGCCAGGCAGTGGCCTTGTCGGTGCAGATCGCCGCCGAAGTGCCGCCGCTGGTGGCCGAAAACGATGAAATGGTGCGCCAGTCGCAGGCGCAAAACGGGGCGCTGGACGGTGCGCGCACTGCGGTGGAGCGGCTGTCGTCCAGCCTGCAGGACGTCAATACCGAGCTGGCGCAGGTGATCGCGCTGGCCGCCAGCGCCGATGACAGTGCGCGGCAAGGTGTGGCCGCCGCGCATGCGCTGGGCCAGGCGATGCACGAAGTGGAGCGCCGTGCGTCACGCGCGGGCGAAGTCATCGAAGCCATCGATTCGGTGGCGTTCCAGACCAATATCCTCTCGATCAACGCCAGCATCGAGGCCGCGCATGCCGGCGATGCCGGGCGCGGGTTTGCGGTGGTGGCCACCGAGATCCGGCGGCTGGCCGAGCGCGCCGCAGCGGCGGCACGCGACGTCCGCGCGATACTGGCCGAAACCAGCGCCGCCGTGGGGGAGGGCGCAGCCTCTGCACGTGGCACCGAAGCGGTGCTCGATGGCATCACCCGCGTGCTCGGGCAGGCCAGCAGCGCGATGACCACGGTGGCCGGGCGCATCCAGGCGCAGGACGGCGAAATTCGCGGGATCGAGCGTGCGGTAGATGGCGTGGTGGCGTTGGGCCGCAGCAATCTGCAGCATGCCGCGCACGTGGCCGAACGCAGCGAAGCGCTGGAGCGCGGCACTGAAACACTGCGCGATTGCGTGGGCTTGTTCCGGTTGCCGCCGGACCCGCTGCAAGTGCCCAGGCACGCGCGGGTCAAGGAGCTGGCCGTTGCCACGGCCGGCAAGATCGGCAGTGCCCTGGCGCAGGCCATCGTGCGCGGGCAGATCGGCGAGTCCGCCTTGTTCGCGCTCACCTATACGCCGATCGCCGGCGTGGAGCCGCCCAAGTTCAGTACCGACTTCGATGCGCTCTGCGACCAGTTGCTGCCCGCATTGCAGGAGCCGCTACTGGATGCGCATCCGTGGATCGTCTTCGCCATCTGCGCCAATCCCGATGGCTATGTACCCACGCACAATCTGCGCTTCACCCAGCCGTTGACCGGCGATGCCAAGCGCGATCTGATCGGCAACCGCACCAAGCGCAAATTCACCGACCGCGTCGGGCGCAGCGTGGGCGCCCATACCGACCCTTACCGCCTGCAGGTGTATCGGCGCGATACCGGTCAGATCATGTTCGACCTGTCCACGCCGATCTTCGTCGGCCGCAAGCACTGGGGCGGCTTGCGGGTGGGCTATACGCTGGAGTGATGCTTTACCTGGTCGGGCTTGGCTGCTGTGCATCAGCCCGGACAACGCCAAAAAAAAGCCGCCGAAGATCGGCGGCAGGGAGATAGAGCAGGTTTCTTGTTGTGGTGACTGCAGGCTAGGTGTTTGATCCCAT
>NZ_JFAQ01000084.1 GCF_001304695.1 Xanthomonas axonopodis | reverse complement strand
GAATTCAAGGGTTTTGTTAGCGGATCTTAGTGAAGCATCGAGAGCCGGCGTGCGTTGCGTACACGCAGGGCACTCATTCCTCGCCGCGCGCCTTCCAGTAGCCTTTCGCGCGCACCCACTCCTTGTCCACCCCCAGGTGGTCTTCGAGGAACTTGCGCATGGCACGCGCGCGCATCGACTCGGCGCCGATCCAGTAGAACGTATCGCCGTCCTCTGGTTCGTAGTCGCGCAGGCTGTCTTCCAGCAGGGTGCTGCTGGCGGCATCGAAGCCATTGCGCTCCAGCCAGTTCACCCTCACCTCCGCTGCGCTGAGCAGTTCCTGCCGCTCGGCGGCGTCGGCGATCTCGATGAACACCTGCGCGTGCATGTCGGCGGGCATCGCTTCGAGCCAGCGGCCGATCGCCGGCAGCGCGGTTTCGTCGCCAATCAGCACGTAGTGGTCGTAGTCGTCGGCAACCAGGAACGAGCCGCGCGGGCCGCCGAGCTTCAGTGGGTCGCCGGGCTGTGCGTGCGCGGCCCACCTGGATGCCACGCCGTCACCGTGCAACACGAAGTCGATGCTCAACTCAACGCTTTGCGGATCGAAATCGCGTGGCGTGTAGTCGCGTGCCGGCGAAGCCAGCGCGCCTTCTTCGTAGCGCGGGCCTTCCGGCGTCATGGTCGGCAGCACGAAGGCGCCGTCGGCATTGGGAAAGAACAGCTTGACGTGATCGTCTGGCGCCTCGCTCTGGAAACCGGCCAGTTCGCCGCCGCCGAACACGATACGGCGCATGTGCGGGGTGATCGCTTCGCAACGCAGCACCTGCACGGAGCGCAGGCGTGGGTCGCGACGGAGTTGGGTATTGGTGTATGCAGCCATGGGTGCAATTCCTGGAGTGCCGCAGGGATGCGCGGCGGTGCGGGAGAAGATGGACCGTTACGAAATCAATGCGTGATCAGTCAATGACGTGGTGAGTGGCGACCTGCCACGGTGATGCGCTGTCACCCAGCGCAGTGGCGTTGCCCTCTCTCTGCGCGAGACGTGCCCCGTAGGGGCAGATGAGGGAACCTGCGAAGCTGCGTGCAGTGGCATTGCCTGGAATCGAAGGCAGCGCCGTCGTTGGATCGACCTGCGCGGCTCGCAGATCGCTGTCAGGCCGGCCCCAAACGTCACCGCACGACACCGGCTCAGTCGTCGTCGCGCTCCATGCCGTCGGCGGCGGCGTTGAGTAATGCAGCAATCCGTGCTGTTTCTGTCTCGCTCCATTGCCCATGGCGTGCGAACAGGCCGTGTTTGATGCGATGAATCGCCTCGCGAATCGGGGCCGGCGTTTGCGACTTGATCAACTCGCGCGCGCGCCGATGGGTGCGGGCCAGTGCGGCATCGAGCGCATCTCGTTGCTGTGCAACGTAGTCGTTGCCAGCGGCCGTGACCTGATACCGCTTGCGGCCGGCGTCCAGATCGGTGTGCACCCAGCCGGCGGCTTCCAGCTGCGCCAGCGCCGGATAAATCGCACCGGCGCTGGGTGTGTAGAGTCCTTTGAAGAGCGCGGCGATCTGCCGCATCAGCTCATAGCCATGGCGCGGGCGCTCGGCAATCAGCGCCAGCAGCAGGCGCTGATCGCCGTGCTCGAGCGGGCGCATTCGCGCGCCGGCACTACGACCACGGGCAGGCGCCGCATCGAGATCGGCCGATAGGCCGAAGGAATCAGTGCGGGCATGGCAACGCGCGGGGCAGGGCGTCATAGCCTAACCAGGATGCTGCCGGCGCCAACGCACACAGGTCCCCACATGTGCGCGCAGGCGACTTCAGCGGCGATGGCAACGTGGCGCGCCGTCGTCAGCCACGGTAGAGGGCCAGAACCAACCGCACTGCATGCGTGGCCCATGCCACCTGCATGCCTTGCCGCGCCTGCCCGGCGATGAGCGCAGTTCGTTGGACAGCTGCGTTCAGGCTTCGGCGAAATGCGGCACGATCGGCGTATCGCTCTGCGCGCTTTGTTCGATGACCTTGCGCTGCATCGCGGCCAGGTACGCATCCAGCTCTTCGGTGGAGGCGAACACGTCGCTCAACGGCACCGCCTTGACCATGTCGAAGACCTTGCGGATCTGCGGCTGCGGGTTGCTCACCAGCACCTTGCCCTGGCGCGCGGCCAGCGCCTTGCGCGCCTTGAAGATGCAGCGGATGCCGGCGCTGGAAATGTATTCCAGTGCGCTCAGATCGAGCACCAGCGTGGTGATGCGGGTGCCCAGCAACGGCGACAGCGCCGCGTCCAGGTCCTGGTAGGTATGGGTGGACAACCGCCCGGTCAGAATGACGCGTTGACGGGTGTCTTGCGGCGGGTCGATCTGGATGGTGAGCGTGGTCATGACAAGGCCTCGGGGACAAGGGCGTACGGGTGCAGCAGGGTGACGCGCACGACGTTATATGCACCATCGCGGCGGTAGTCGATGTGATCGGCGAACTGATGGACCAAAAACAACCCCATCCCGCCGATGGCGCGGTCGTCGAGCTCGCCGGTCACCTCGGGCATGGGCGCAGTGCAAGGGTCGAAGGCGCTGCCCGCATCGTGCATTTCCAACACCAGCGCCTGCGCGTCCAGCTGCAGCTGCAAGCGCAGCGGCTGTGCGGCGCACTGGCCGTGGGTCAGCACGTTGCAGCCGAGCTCTTCCACGATCAACCGCACCTGGCCGATGCGCTCGGCGTGCAGGCCCTCGAGCGTGAGCGACTGTTCCAGCGCATCGTTGGCGCCGGCCAGCTGGGCCAGCGATGGCGCGATGGCCAAATCGAGCTTCATGCAGTCGTTGTCTTTCCGGGCGCGTCCCGGCCAGCGTGTGCCACCCGCCCAGCATACTCCTGGCGCAGCCGGATCACCAGCAGCGTGATGTCGTCGTACGGATCGGCGGTGCCGGTGAAACGGGCGATATTGGCGATCACCGCCTTGCACTGCGCCGCCGCGCTGCGGCGCGGGTGCAGCGCCGCCAGCAGCCGCTCCAACCCGTAGCTGGCGCCGCGCTCGTCCATCGCCTCGGTCACGCCATCGGTATAGCCCAGCAAGGTCTGGCCGGCGCTCATGCGGCCCTGCAGCACCGGGTAGGACTCCTGTGGCTCGATCCCCAGCGGCGCACCGGTTTCCAGCGGCAACGGGCGCGCCTTGCCATCGATATCGATCAACAACGGCGGCTCGTGCCCGGCGCTGGCCAGCCAGTAGTCGCCGCTGACCATGTTGATCAGGCCGCACAGCACGGTGGCGAACATGCAGGTCTCGTTGTTTTCGGCCAACCGCGTGGAGGCGGCAATCAAAATCGCGTCCGGGCGCGTGTACCGGCGCGCGGCAATTTCCAGCACGCTTACCGCGCGCGCCATGAACAAGGCTGCCGGTACGCCCTTGTCGGAGACATCGCCCACCACGAACCACAGCAGGCCCGGTTCGGTTTCCACGAAGTGGTAGAAATCGCCGCCCACCGCCTTGGCCGGCTCCAGCCACGCGCAGGTTTCCAGATGCGAACTGGCGCGGTCGAAGGTGCGCCCGGAGGGCAGCATCGCCTGCTGGATCTCGCGGGCAATCTGCAGCTCGCTCTGCATGCGCTCGCGCGCGGCGGTCATCTTGCCGATCTCGGCGATGTGGTGGCGGATCGCATCGCGTGCGCTGTCGAAGGCGCGTGCCATCACGCCCACTTCGTCGTCGCGGTCGATGTGCTGCAACGGGTACTCGAATTCGCCACGACGGAAATGCTCGGCGGTGTCTGTCAGGTCTTCGATCGGCCGCGTCAACTTGCGTGTGATCTGCCGCATCAACCACCACCACACCATCGCGCCCAGCAGCGCGGCCAGCGCCACCCACGCCGCCAACCAGTTCAGGCCGGCCAGCACATAGCCTTCGGAGGCCGACAATACGAAGGTCCAGCCGCTGCGCCCCACTGCCGCGCTATGGGTCAGAAAGCGCTCGCCGTCGGGTGCTGTATGCGAAAACGAAATCGGCTGGCCGGCAGCCACGGCGCGCTGCAATGGCCGCAGATCCGGGCGCGAGCGGGCCACGTAGGCCGTGAGCGCGTGGCGCAGATTGAGTGCCGGGTCGGGGCTGAAGACCAGCATGCCCTCTGGCGACAGCAGCATTGTCTGGATGCCGATATCGCGCGGCAGCTGGTCGATGATCTCGCGCAGATGCTGCAGCGGCAGGTCCACGCTCACCATGCCGACCGGCGCCGTATCCGGTGCATCGCCAGGCCGGCGCAGCGGCAGGTTGTAGCTGGTGTACAGACCGCCGCCATTGGCATCCAGGTAGGGCTCGGACCACCATGCGCGGCCCTCGCGCTGGGTGCGCAGATACCAGGGCATCGCGCGATAGTCGTAACCCAGTTCCAGCGCGGATTTTTCCACGACGCGGGTGCCGCTGCGGTGCACGTACCAGACGAACCCGCTGTCGCCGGCCTTCTGCGTACGTGGCGCAATGATCAGCCGCGCCGCTCCGATATCCGGGTCGCCGGTCAGCGTGGCCAGCAGCAACGAACGCAGATTGAACGGTTGCAGCCCCACGCCGCTACTGCTGGCGGCCAGCGTGCGCCCGCTCACCTGCACCGAATCGAGCAAGGCCGCCAGGCTGCGTGCGGTCTCTTCGGTCAAACCATCCACCTCGGTGCGCGCCGCCTCCACCAGCTCGGCGCGTGCGTCGAGGTAGAACGCCGTGCCCAGCACTGCCAGCAACGCCACCAGCACGGAGGTGGCAGCCAGCAGCACACGCATGCGCAAGCTGCGGCGCCAGGGCATGCGCGCGGCGACCGATGTCTGTTGCGGCAGTGATCGCGGGCGATTGCGCATGGCGCACTCTTGGTGGCAGCAGCTGCGCTGAATGATGGCAGCTTTGCTGCCACGCACAACTCTTCCTGGCAGCTTCATCCTCACCTGGTCTCGATTGACCGAACGCGGGCGGACTAGATTGGCTGCCCACATGCCACGGAGGCCGGCCTTGCGCCAGATGTTGCCCCCAGGCCTGCTGGCCCTTTTGCTCACGGCCTGTCACCCCCCCGGAGACCAGCATGACCCAGACCCACTCCCCCGCCACCGAGGCCGGCGGCCGCGGTCTTGCCAAGTTGAATCCGAGCCCGTGTAAGGCGTACGAGGTCACGCTCACCCTGGACACGGCGCCTGGCGCTTTCGGCCTGGTACAGGCCGCGGCGCAGTACGACGTCAGCAACGAAGCCGAATGCGGCAAGATCCAGCCGGAGACCGGCACTGCTGGCCGCATCACCAGCCAGGAAAATGTGGCGCTCAAGAAGATTTCCGAGACCGAATACCGCGGCACCGTGTATCTGGATCTGATGCAGGACGAAGACTATTACGGCCGCGGCGTGTGCCATTGGGAATTCAGCGGCGCCAGCGTGCTGCTCAAGGCGACCGGTGCCGAAGAAGAGACCCGGTTCTTGTCGTTTATCGAAGCCAAGACGGTGACCGCGCAGCAGGCGTTGACCAAGTACTACTGGAAAGACGGCTATCCGCGCTCAGAATCCAAGAGTTTCCCGGACACCAGGGAGCTTAGCCCGGAGAAGTTCAAGCCTAAGGCAACGCTGATCAAGTTCCAAAGATGCGAGGATAAGTGCTTCGCAGCGATGGTGGTGCAAGCCGATGAAGCAGCGGACCTTGGCAATGTCAGCTGACCAGGGCAACGGG
>NZ_JFAQ01000083.1 GCF_001304695.1 Xanthomonas axonopodis | reverse complement strand
TTGATCGCCACGCCGCTTTCGGCCTCGCGCAAAAAGCCAATGATTTGTTCCTCGGTAAAACGCTTCTTCACGTCCAATCTCCTTCAGGTAGGGAATTGGACTCCAAACTGGCGTGCTACTCAAAATCGGGGGGACGTCGCCTTGGCAAAACACCCTCAAGGAACTCACCGGCAACGACAAATTCGATGCCGGCCCGATGCTGGAATACTTCGCGCCGATGAGCGAATGGCTGAAGCAGCAGAATCAGGGGCAGATGTGCGGGTGGCAGGCGGCAGCTGGCGCTCCTGCGACCACGACGACTGCACCTGCTGCAGCTCGATGACACACATCGCTCATGTCATTGCCGGATCGCGGCAATGACATGACGTCTTGTCGCCAAACGCTTCTGCAACTCACTCAATTGAGCTTGGTGCCGCCCTGCAGCCGTTCGCTCAACTTGGTTTTGAATTGCTCGAACTCCATACCGTCGGCACGGGCCTCGGCGTGCGCGGCGTCCTTGAGGGCGTCCGAGTAGGTCAGCCGCACCGGGGTGCCCTGGCGTTCGTGCAACTCGGCCGCGCGCATGATCAGCGCCAGCACCTGGGCGGCGCTGGTGCTTTCGCCGGCGATGCGGCCGTCCATGCCCAGCACCCATTCGCCGTCGCGGCGGACGATGCCGGCCAAGAGGGTGCGTTGCTGGTCGCGGAGTTCGGCATGCGGTTCGATCGGGGACACCGGCGCGGGATTGGCGGCGGCCTGGTTGCGCTGGCGCTCGGCGGCGCGCTTGCGGGCATCACGGCGCAACTTGGAATCGGTGGACATGCAGGCTCCTGTGAGGTCAGAGGTGGTCGGCCGGCTCCAGAGGCACTGCCTCGGTGGCCTGGCGGTGCCGTAGACGGCGGCCGCTGCGGCGCTCCCAGCGCCAGAATAGCCAGCCCAGCAAGAAAAAGCCGGTCATGCCGATCGCCAGATGCCGCGGATGTTCACTCAGCAGCGGCGACAGCACCCCAGCCACCACGGTATTGGTCATCAACTGGGTGAAGGCCTGCAGCGAAGACGCCAGCCCGCGTTGCTGCGGGTACATGTCCAGCACTGCCAGCGCCAGGATCGGAAAAATCAACGCCATGCCAATGCCGGCCAGGAAGATCGGCAGCACCGCCCACGGCAGTGCGATCTGCGCCACCGCAAAGGTGTAGGCCAGATTGACCAGCGCTGCCACCCCGTAGCAGATGAAGCCGATGCGGATCTGCCGCACCGGCTGCATGCGCCCGGCCATGCGGCCGGACAGGAACGAGCCCAGGGTCATGCCGCCGATGGTGGGCACGAACAACCAGGCGAAATCGCCCTCGCCCAGCTTCAGGTGCCCCATGATCAGCACCGGCGCCGAGGCGATGTAGAGGAAGATGCCAGCGAAGTTGAAGGCACCGGCGGCGGCCAGCCGCTGGAAGCGCGGGTTGAAGCCGATCCGCACGTAGTCGCGTAACAGCCTGCCTGGGCGCAGCGACGTGCGCGCCTGCGGCGGATGGGTTTCCGGCAGCCAGATCAGCGTGGTCAGCGTCAGCACGACGGCAAAGCCGGTCAGGAACCAGAAGATCAGCGGCCAGCCGGCGCCGGTGAGCAACAGCCAACCGCCGATGATCGGCGCGATCGCCGGGGCGATGCCGAAGATCATCGACACCTGGCTCATCAGCCGCTGCGCATCGTGGCCCTGGAACAGGTCGCGTATCACCGCGCGGCCGACGATCATCCCGACCACGGCCGACAAGCCCTGCAGCGCGCGGAAGGCCAACAGCGTGGGCAGATCGCGCGACAGCGCGCAGCCGATCGAGCCGGCAACGAACAGCAACAGCCCGCCCAGGATCACCCGCTTGCGGCCCCAGCCATCGGACAACGGCCCGTGCGCGATGCTCATCAGGCCATACGCCAGCAGATAAACGCTGATGGTCTGCTGGACCGCCACTTCGTCCACCGCCAACCGACGACTGCGCTGTGAAAACGCCGGGAAGATGGTGTCGATCGAGAAGGGACCGAACATCGACAGGCCTGCCAGCAGCAGCGCCATGCGACGGGTGGAGGGAACAGCATGAAGTCATGCGCAACCGTATTCGGAGGACTCCCCACGCGCAGGCACCGGCAGCGGTGGCCAGGCCAACGAGCGCAGCGGCGGGCACGGGGACAAAGGAGCCGACACTTTACGCCAACTGCCACCGCATGCAGCCAGCGATGGAGCGCATGCGCGGCACGCAGGCATCAGATGGCCGTCGCGCCCGCTTCGTCCCAGCACGGCATGGTCATCCTGGCCAGCCGAGCGCCTGCGAGCGCAGGCGACGACGACGCCGGCATTGCTCGGCGCCAGTGGCCCAACGGCAGCGGTCAGTCGGCTGCGGTGGAGCGTTCCTGCAGCCGCTGCCAGTCGGCGATCGGCTGATCACTCACCACCCGCCCCCGTTCCAGGGTAATGACACGCGCGGCCATGCCGACGGTTTCGCGCCGATGCGCCACGATGATCCGGATGACCTGCATTGCCTGGATGGCGCGATTGACGCGCTGCTCGTTCATGACGTCCAGATGGCTGGTCGCCTCGTCCAGCACCAGGATGCGGGGAGACCTGTACAGCGCGCGTGCCAGCAAGACGCGTTGCCGCTGCCCGCCCGACAACCCGGTGCCCGCCTCGCTCAACAACGAGGCGTAGCCCAGCGGCATCTGCTCCACCTCCTGGTGCACGCCGGCGATGCGCGCGCAACGTTCGATCTGCGCCTGATCCGGCTCTGGGTCGAAGAAACTGATGTTTTCGCTGACCGATCCGGTGAACAGCAGATCGTCCTGCATCACCGTGCCGACGATGGCGCGATAGTGCGTCAGCGCCGCATCGCTCAGCGGGCGCCCGCCAATCTTCACTTGCCCGGCGCTGGGTTTCAGCAGCCCGAGGATCACTTTGACCAAGGTGGTCTTGCCGCACCCGGACGCGCCGGTGATGGCCACGCATTCCCCGCTGGCGATGCGCACACTGACGTCTTCGAGCACCGGCGGGGTATCGTCGGCGTAGCGGAAGCTGATGCCGCACAGTTCGATGGTGGTGTCGTTCCAGGCCGGCGCATCGATGCGCTGATCGGCCTCCTCGCGCGGCTGATGGACGATGTCGGCCACCCGCTCCAGATGGACGCGCAACAGGCGGAACTCCACCAGCCGATCGATCAGCTCGGACAAGCGCATGGCGAACTGCTCGCGATAGGCCATGAATGCCAGCAGCATGCCCAGCGAAAGCTCTGCGCGCAGGATCGCGAACGCGGCGAGCCAGATCACCAGCACCCGCTCGCATCCGAACAACAGGAGCTTGATTGACGACTGCCACACCTCGCCATGCGCCAGGCGCAGTTGTGCATTGGTCTGTTCGGCCAGCAGATGGGTCCAGTCCATGCGCCGCACCTGCTGGCGACCGAACAGCCGTACGCCCTGGATGCCGCGCACGCTCTCCAGCAGGTGGGTGTGCTGGCGCGCGTCCCACAACAACTGCTCGGCGGCGGCTTCGCGCATCCGCCGCAGCCACAGCCACCGTGTCGCCGCATACAGCGCTACCGCCACCAGCGTGATCGCGCTGAGGCCGACGCTGTAGACCAGCATCAGGCCGAGGGTGCCGATCACCAGCACGCCATCGACCAGTGTCTGGGTGAATCCGGTCGTCAAGGTGCGTTGCACCTGTGTGATCGAGGCGAAGCGCGACTGGATGCCGCCGAGGTGACGCTTCTCGAAATACGCCAACGGGAGCGCGAGCAGGTGCGCAAACACTTGCCCCATCCATTGAAAGCCTAGCTGTGCCGACACGCTGGCGATGAGCCATCCGCGCAGCAGTGCGATGCAGGATTGCAGGACCACCAGCAACAGGAACCCGGCGCCAAGGACATGGATCAACCCGATGTCGGCCGAGGGCACCGCCTGATCGACGATCCACTGCAGTTGGAACGGCATGCCCAGGCTGAGCACCTCGAGCGCGAATGCCAACGCAAGCACCTGCCAGACCGCCCGTCCAAGCCCGTGGACACGACCGATCAACGAGGACAACGCCAGTGCCGGCGCCGCAGCTTGCGGACGGAAGTCGGCGGCCGGGCTGAGTTCCAGCGCGATTCCGGAGAAATGGCGAGCGAATTCGCCTGGCGTCAGGCTCCGTGGCCCGCTGGCCGGATCGTGGATCTGCAGACGGCGGGCGCCCACCTGCTTGAGCACGACGAAATGATTGAGATCCCAATGCACGATGCAGGGCAGCTGCAACTCCGGCAGCGCGTCCATTTCCAGCCGCAACGCGCGCGCCTGCAGACCGAGCGCCTGCGCGATCGCGACCAGATTGGCCAGGTTGGTGCCCTGGCGCGATAGCAGGAAGCGGCGGCGCAGTTCGGCCAGGCCGATGTGGCAACCGTGATAGTGGGCGATCATGGCCATGGCCGCCAATCCGCATTCGCCGACTTGCCCCTGCAGGATCATCGGCAACGCACGCACGCCGGACGCTCGGCGCAACTGCGCCCACCAGCGGCTCATCGCAGCGTGCCATGCAAACTGGACAGCGGCTCGAACGCCCACTGCGAGAAACGTCGCCATTCCAATGCCAGCGAGCCCTGCACGCGCATGCCCGGCCGCAGGACCGCCGTGCGTCCTGCACGCAGCGCGGCATCCCCAGCCAGGCGCACCCGCACGCGGTATAACGGTTCGCTCACCGACGCGGAGTCGACACGCGGCGGCTCGGGCGCAGCGGCGATCTCGACCACCCGCCCGGCAAACTGACCGTAATGCTGGTAGGGCAAGGCATCGAAGCGCAGTTGCATTGGCATTCCGGGGCCGATCAGCCCGGCGGCCCGGGAGGGCGCATACAACACGACCTCGGTCGCCATCGACGTCGGCAGCAGATCGGCCAGGCGTTGCCCCTGCGCAACCGCCTGCCCACGCTGCAGCGGTCGCAGCGCCACACGCCCGGCACGCGGCGCGCGCACTTCCCAACGCGACGCGGCTGCCTGCTCGATCGCCGCACGTCGGTCCTCCTGCAGGCCGGCACCGGCAGTCGCCAATTGTTGCTGCAAGCTCAATGGCAGTTGCTGCAACTCGGCCTGGGCCTGTGCAAGCGCATCGGCCAAGGCCATGCGCTCGCGCTGTAGCTCCAAGGTATGCGCGCGTTGGTCGAGCACGTCGGCCTGCTTCTCGTCGACGAATTGCTGGCTCACCAGGCCACGCGCCAACGCGATGCGGTAGCGCTGCTCGATCGATTGGGTCAACTGCTGCCGATTCCGTAGCAAGCCAAGCTCGGCGTCGACCTGCTGCAGGCGATCGCGCAGGCCGGCCAACGTCCGCGCAGCGGCCTGCTGCTGCAAGCGCCCCTGGGCGCGCAGCTGCACTATTGCCTCAGTGGCCAAGCGCTGCTGCTCGGCCAGCACGGCCGCGGCCTGCTGGGTCGGCCGCCCGCGATCGTCGCGATGTTCGGCCGACAACACGAACAGCAGCTGCCCAGCAGCGACGAGCTGGCCCTGCACGGCGCCGACCTGCACCACCACGCCCGACTGCGGTGTGGTGACGGCGATCAGTCCGCCCGCCGGGACGACCGTGCCATACAAGGTCTGGCTACGGGCGAAGCCCAGGCGGAAAAATCCGATCAACAGCGCGATCACCGTTGCCATCAGCAGGCCCACGCACCAACGCAGCGCGCCATGCTGGCGCAGCACCACCGGCCCGAGCCGACTGCGCTGCCGGTGGTCCATCGCCTCGCGTCGGAACAGGGTCGTCATCCGCCGGCGACCGCCAACGCCCGCCCGTGCTGCCCGCCTGGTCGGTGCTGCCGCTGCCGCGCCGCCGTGTGCTGCCAAGCCATGCGCCTGCTCATACCAGCAGGGCTCCATGCGAGGGCCCGCGTTCCCAGAAGGACAGCTCCTGCAACCGTTCGAACAGCGCCGGCGGCAACACGCTGCGCCGGGGGACGTACTGCACACCGCGACGGACGCGATGCAGGCCCGCCATCTGCAGCGCGGCATCGAAGCGTTCGGCCTCGGCCTGGACACCGGCAAAGTCGTGCGCGAACGCCGGCAGTTGCAGGAAGGCGTAGATCTGCTCCATCGCCTGCGCCGGCCGCTGCGCCAGGGTGTCGTAGCGCAGCAGCAGCAGGCGATCGGCATGTTCGCCGTAGAACGCCTGGCACAGCCCATCCAGCGCATAGCCCACCACGCCGCGCGGTGCGGTCAGCAGGTCCGCGCGCATCGAGACCGAGTCTTCCGGGTCGTAGCCGAACAACGCCGACAAGCGCAGTGGCTGGGTCTGCGCCAGGCGCTCGAAGCTATCGACGACCCAGCCGACATCGCGTACGCAACAGATGAGGCGGCTGCGCGGGAACAGCGTCGCCAGACCCGCCAGGCGGCTGCACCAGGCGCGGTTGGTGTCGAACACCGTGCCCAGCCCCTGGCGATCCTGGTAATAGGCGTCGAATACCGAACGCAGCAGCCGCACCCGCTGCGCATCGTCGATCTGCACGTTGGAGGGATGTTCCTCGCTCATGCCCATCAGCATCGCCGCGTACAGGCGCGCGACCGGCGAGGTGACATCGGCATGCAATTGCGGATTCTGCCGCAGCAACGCGGCCAGCAAGGATGAGCCCGCCCGCGGCAGCCCGGAGATGAAATGGTAGTCCACGTCGCGCCCTCCTGTGTCCGATGCTGGTCGGCGGCGGCATGCCGGCTGGACGCATCGGCAGACAACGTTGCATGGCGCGCCACAGCGCATGCGCACGCGCTGCGCAACGGCCCCCCGCTTTGCGAATGCCACTGGGACGGCCGTGCGGTGAAAAGCGCTCGCGGTGATCGGTATCACACTGTCTGGTACCGCCGCCGGGTTGGAAGCTGCCATGTTCGTTACCGCGCACATACCCTCGTGCGCCGGTCTTGTCCCCCCCCCCCCGCGACCGCGCACGCTGGTGCGCACGGTCGTGACCCCGCGTGGCGGGCGCCGCGGCCCATCGACATGTCGTCTCACCGGCCACCGGGCAGATGGCCGGCGCGGTCACGCAGTCGTCCCTTCCGGCGGCGTGACGCTGCGTACGAAGGGCACAACCTGCGAGGACATCAAGATGAACCTATCGAAAAAAACGCCATCCAACGGCGCGGGATCGCTGCAGCGGTCGGCGGGGGCCAAGGGCCGGCTGGAGCCGCTGGACCAGCGCCTGTGGAAGCATGTCGGCGGTGGGGACTATCCCCCGTCGGCCGCGAATGACAGGCACGATCCGCCCAAGAAATGACACTGATCTGCCTGCTCTGACAAGGCCGAGCAGGCGCTGCCGTTGGGCCAACCGGTCGCGGGGGCAATCGGTTCCCTGAGACCCGGATAGCGGACGGGGCAACTCGCCCGCTATCCGACCGCCCCTGGATCGGCAGGCGTTTCGCCAAGCGGCCGGGCGATGGCTATACTGGCTAGGCAACACGGTGGGAGAAGCGGCACTGCCGCTGCCGAAGGCGCAACAGCCCGTAATCGCTCAGGCCCGATACCATCTTCAACACAACTCTGGAGAGACCGGCCGCGGCCGGCGCCGAAGGGGCACGGAACGCAGGCAGGCCAGGGGCCATGCCGCGTTCTTAAACTCTCAGGCAAAAGGACAGAGGGGCGCGAGGAAGACCGCCGCTGCGGCAGGTCGTGACGCGCCCATGCGCGTCAGACCGGTCGTGGTGCTTCCGACCTTTCGCATGCCCTCTGCTCCGGATGCCCGCCATGTCCCAGACCCCGTCTTCCCTGCGCGACCTCGAACACCACAGCGCGTTCGTCGAACGCCATATCGGCCCCAACGACGCGGAAATCGCCCAGATGCTGGACGTGGTCGGCCACGCCTCGCTGGATGCGCTAACCGATGCCATCGTGCCGGGCAACATCAAGTCGCCGGCGCCGCTGGCGCTGCCCGAGGCGATCACCGAAGAAGAAGCGCTGGCCAAGATCCGCGCCATCGCCAGCAAGAATCAGGTGCAGCGCACGTTTATCGGACAGGGCTATTACGGCACCCACACGCCGAAGGTGATCCTGCGCAACATCCTGGAAAACCCCGCCTGGTACACCGCCTACACGCCATACCAGGCTGAGATTTCGCAAGGCCGCATGGAGGCGCTGATCAACTTCCAGACCCTGTGCGCCGACCTCACCGGTATGCAGATCGCCAACGCCTCGCTGCTGGACGAAGCCACTGCCGCGGCCGAGGCGATGACCCTGGCCAAGCGTTCGGCCAAGTCCAGGTCCAACACCTTCTTCGTGCACGACGCGGTGCACCCGCAGACGCTGGAGCTGCTGCGCACGCGCGCCGAGCCGCTGGAGATCGTGCTGCGCGTCGGCACGCCGGAAGAAGCGCTGCAGGCCGAATGCTTCGGCGTGCTGCTGCAGTACCCGGACAGCTTCGGTCATATCGGCGATCACACTGCACTGGCCGAAGCCGTGCACGCGCAAGGCGGCCTGGTCGCAGTGGCTACCGACTTGCTGGCGCTCACCTTGATCGCGGCGCCGGGCGAATGGGGCGCCGATATCGTCGTCGGCAACTCGCAGCGCTTCGGTGTGCCGTTCGGTTTCGGCGGCCCACATGCCGCCTTCATGGCTTGCCGTGACGCCTACAAGCGCTCGATGCCCGGCCGTCTGATCGGCGTGTCGATCGATGCCGCCGGCAACCCGGCGTATCGCCTGACCCTGCAGACCCGCGAGCAGCATATCCGCCGCGAAAAGGCCACCTCCAACATCTGCACCGCGCAGGTGCTGCTGGCGGTGATGGCCTCGATGTATGCGGTGTACCACGGCCCCGACGGCCTGACCCGCATTGCGCGCCGCACCCATCGCCTAGCCGCGATCCTGGCCGCCGCACTGCGCAGCGCCGGCGTTACGGTGGGCGAGCATTTCTTCGACACCCTGCACGTCAAGGCAATCGATGCCGATGCCATCCACGCCCGTGCGCGCGTGGCCGGCATCAACCTGCGCGCCATCGACAGCGAAGCAGTCGGCATCAGCCTGGACGAGACCACCACGCGGGCCGATGTGGTTGCGTTGGCGCAGCTGTTCGGTGCCACGGCCGATGTGGACGCGCTGGATGCCGCCACCGCCGATGCACTGCCACCAGGCCTGCTGCGCACCACCCCGTTCCTGACCCACCCGGTGTTCAACACCCATCACAGCGAACACGAACTGCTGCGCTACATGCGCTCGCTGGCCGACAAGGATCTGGCGATGGATCGCACCATGATCCCGCTGGGCAGCTGCACCATGAAGCTCAACGCCACCGCCGAGATGATTCCGGTGACCTGGCCGGAGTTCGGTGCCATCCATCCGCTCGCTCCGGCCGAGCAGTCCGCCGGCTACGCGCAATTGATCGACGAGCTGGAGGCGATGCTGGTCGAATGCACCGGCTACGATGCGGTGAGCCTGCAGCCCAATTCCGGCGCGCAAGGCGAATACGCCGGCCTGCTGGCAATCCGCGCCTATCACCGCGCGCGGGGTCAAGCGCATCGCGATATCTGCCTGATTCCCGAATCGGCGCACGGCACCAACCCGGCGTCGGCGCAGATGTGCGGCATGACCGTGGTGGTCACCAAGTGCGATGCCAACGGCAACGTGGATGTGGATGACATCCGCGCCAAGGCAGAAAAATATTCAGACCGTCTGGCGGCGCTGATGATCACCTACCCGTCCACCCACGGCGTGTTCGAAGAAGACGTGGTGGCGATCTGCGAAGCGGTGCATGCGCATGGCGGCCAGGTCTATACCGACGGCGCCAACATGAACGCACTGGTCGGCGTGGCCAAGCCCGGCAAGTGGGGCTCGGACGTGTCGCACCTCAACCTGCACAAGACCTTCTGCATTCCGCATGGCGGCGGCGGCCCGGGCGTGGGCCCGTGTGCCGTGAAGTCGCATCTGGCACCGTTTTTGCCGAAGACACTTCCTAGTGCCGGCATCCATGCCGGCGAGAGTCAAACAGCTGCCATCCATGGCAGCGGATTCAACGGTGGCGAAGGCGATGTCGGCATGGTGAGCGCTGCAAGTTACGGTTCTGCCTCGATCCTGCCGATCAGTTGGATGTACGTGACCATGATGGGTAGCGCCGGTCTGCGCAAGGCCACGCAAGTGGCATTGCTCAACGCCAACTACATCGCAAAGCGCCTGGCGCCGCATTACAAGACGCTGTACACCGGCCGCAATGGGCTGGTGGCGCACGAGTGCATCCTCGACGTGCGCCCGCTGGAGAAGACCAGCGGCATCGGCGCCGAGGACATCGCCAAGCGGCTGATCGACTTCGGCTTCCACGCACCGACGCTGAGCTTCCCGGTCGCCGGCACCTTGATGGTGGAGCCGACCGAAAGCGAATCGCAGCACGAACTGGATCGCTTCATCGACGCGATGATCCAGATCCGCGAAGAGATCCGTGCCATCGAAGACGGCCGCCTGGACCGCGACGACAACCCACTCAAGCACGCGCCACATACCGCAACGCAGGTATCGGCCAGCGAGTGGACGCATGCCTACCCGCGCGAACTGGCCGCCTTCCCGCTGCCCAGCCTCAAGCAACAGAAGTACTGGCCGCCGGTGGCACGCGTGGACAACGTCTACGGCGACAAGAACGTGATGTGCGCGTGCATCCCGGTGGATGCGTACAAGGAAGACGCCGAGGCCTGATCGCCACACTTGCGGCAGTGAACACAACCCAGCCGGTAACACGGCTGGTTTTTTTTTATTGCGCCGGGCCTGGATGCCAATGCGCGATACACGCCCCGGTGCACTGGCAGGCCGTTTTTCCTGGCCTACACCTGCCATCAGGATGATGACGGACGCTCTCATCCCACAGCAGACCCTCGCGCATTGGTGAACTGAACTCCCTTGCTGCCGTCCTGTTGGCAGCCTGCCTGCTGTTTGGCTGCGCACTGCGCCGTCCCGGCGAGGTGCCGGCGCTGGTGCACGCGCCCGATGCGCGTGCCGAGGTGGTGCAGACGACAGCCGGCCCGGTGCGCGGTTTGGCCAGTGCACAGGGTCGGGCGTTCCTGGGCGTGCCGTTCGCAGCGCCGCCGGTGGGTGCACTGCGCTTTCACGCCCCGCAACCGCCAACCGCATGGACCCAGGTCCGCGATGCCACCCAGGCCGGCCCGGCCTGCCTGCCGCACTATCGCTTCGGGCAGAAGCATGTCTCCGAAGATTGCCTCACGCTCAACGTCTACGCACCGCCCGGCCCCGCACCTGCGCATCCACGCGCGGTGATGGTGTGGATCTATGGCGGCGCGCTGGAACTGGGCAGCAATGTCGACTACGACCTGAGCGCGTTGGCTGCGCGCCAGGATGTCATTGTGGTGGCACCCAACTATCGGCTGGGCGTGTTCGGTTTCTACGCGCATCCAGGCCTGCGTGGCGAAGGCGAAGGCGCCTACGCATTGCTCGACCAGCAGGCGGCCCTGCGCTGGGTGCAACGCAATATCGCCGCGTTTGGCGGCGATGCGCACAATGTCACCGTGTTCGGTGAATCGGCCGGTGCGTGGAGCATCTGTTATCAGCTCGCCTCACCCGGCGCGGCGGGCTTGTTTCAACGCGCCATCCTGCAAAGCGGCAGTTGCCTGGCGAGCGATTCCAGCGTGCCGCAGCGCGAGACAGAAAGCGGCGGCATACGCATGGCGCAAAGCCTGGGTTGCGCGCGCACGCGCGATGTGGCCGCCTGCCTGCGCGCATTGCCGGCCGAAACGCTGGCCGATGCAGCACCACAACGGCGCGGCCTGACCGGCAGCGATGCGTGGGCGCCGATGTCCGGTGGCCAGGCGTTGCCGCTGCCACCTGCCGCGGCAATCGCCAGCGGCCGGCATGCGCAGGTGCCGGTACTGCTCGGCACCAATCGCGACGAAGGGCGCTTGTTTGCACAACTGCTGTCCTACATCGGCAAGCTCAACCTGCGCAGCGGATATGAAGCGCGCGTGCAACGCATGCATGCCTCGCCTGCCCCGGTCCTGACGCAATATGCAGCCGTTGCCGCGCAATCGCGCTGGGAAGCGTTCGCCGACATCGTCACTGATGGCGGCTTCGCCTGCCCCACACGCCGGCTGGGGCACGCATGCGCCGGTGTACGCCTACGAGTTCGATGACCCGCACGCCCCGTACGGTCTGTTACGCCTGCCGTTTTCGCCTGCTTTGGGTGCTTTCCATGCCGCTGAACTGGTGTATCTGTTTCAGCGCCCGTGGGTGCTCGGTGGCCAGGCGCAGTTCAGTCCGGCGCAGCAGGCGTTTGCCAATACGCTGCAGGATTACTGGGGTGCGTTCGCACGCATCGGCGATCCCAACGCCGGCGGGCGGCCGCCGTGGCCGCGTTTTGATGGCGACACGCCGCTGACGCTGTCGCCGCACAGGATCGGCGCCACGCCCGACTTCATGCAGCGTCATCGTTGTGCGTTCTGGGATGCGCGTGCAGACACTGCGACAACATCGGTGCAGTCATCGTCGCAATGACAAGGCCACCGGTGTAACGCGGCCGTCACCCTCATTTGGGGCGTGTCGAACTTCGATGTCGATGACATGCAGGAGCTCTGGCAATCGATGGCGGCTCGCATTGCCTGGTCAACCAGGTGCTATACCACGCTGGCAGCCGCGGCATCGAATTCGACCTGCTGCCGTGGTGCGCCGCGCATGAGGTGGCGGTGATGGCGTATTCGCCGCTTGGCAGCCGCACGTTGCTGGATCATCCGGTCCTGCACGCCATCGGCGAGCGTCACGGCGTTGCAGCCACCGCGGTGGCGCTTGCGTGGGCGATCCGCAGCGGCAATGTCATCGCCATTCCCGAATCCGGTACGCCGGCGCATGTGCGTGCCAATGCCGCTGCCTGCACGCTGCAATTGCACGTAGATGACCTTGCCGAGATCGATTGCGCCTTCGCGCCGCCTACGCGCAAACAGCCGCTCGATCTGATTTAACACCGAAAATGGTCGCGCCCGCTTGGCCGCGCATCTGCACGGCGGAGCGCGCGGCGTGATCGCTGCAACATGCAACTGCGACACCGCGCAATGTTTGCTGCGTATTGTGAGTTTTCGTTCGCAAGCAGACACATGCAATTAACAGCGGCACTCCCATGCTTTACGGCTAAGCCCGCATCCAAGCCCGCCACAGTGGAGTCCCCATGGCCAAGTCCCCCAGCAAATCCGCGCAGGTTCCTGCCCCCGCACCTGCCAGCGCCGGCTCCGATGTGTCGCGCGGTACTGGCGATGAGTTGCACCAGAAGGCAGGCGGCACGCACCCGCAACTGACCACCAACCAGGGCATTCCGGTAGGTGACAACCAGAACTCGCTCCGCGCCACGCCGCGCGGCCCGACGTTGCTGGAAGATTTCATCCTGCGCGAAAAGATCACCCACTTCGATCACGAACGCATTCCCGAGCGCATCGTGCATGCGCGCGGCAGTGCCGCGCACGGCTACTTCGAGCTCACCAATTCGTTGAGCCAGTACACCACCGCCAAGATCTTTACCGAGGTTGGCGAAAAAACTCCGCTATTTACCCGTTTTTCCACTGTTGCAGGCGGCGCCGGCTCGGTGGATACGCCGCGCGATGTGCGCGGCTTCGCGGTGAAGTTCTACACCAAGGAAGGCAACTGGGATCTGGTCGGCAACAACATCCCGGTGTTCTTCATCCAGGATGCAATGAAGTTCCCGGACCTGATTCATGCGGTGAAGATGGAGCCGGACCGTGGCTTCCCGCAGGCTGCCAGCGCGCACGATACGTTCTGGGATTTCATTTCGCTGACACCCGAATCGATGCACATGGTGATGTGGGCGATGAGCGATCGCACCATCCCGCGCTCGCTGCGCATGATCGAAGGTTTCGGCATCCACAGCTTCCGATTCCTCAATGACAAGGGCGAAAGCACCTTCGTCAAGTTCCATTGGCGTCCCAAGCTGGGCCTGCAATCGACCATCTGGGACGAGGCGGTCAAGATCGCCGGCGCCGATCAGGATTTCCACCGCCGCGACCTGTTCGAAGCGATCCAGAACGGCGATTTCCCCGAGTGGGAACTCGGCGTGCAGTTGTTTACCGAAGCGCAGGCAGAAACGTTCCCCTTCGATCATCTAGATTCGACCAAGGTCATTCCCGAAGAGCTGGTGCCGTTGCAGATCGTCGGCCGCATGGTGCTCGACCGCTGGCCGGACAACTTTTTTGCTGAAACCGAGCAGGTTGCCTACTGCCCGGCCAACATCGTGCCCGGCATCGACTTCAGCAATGACCCGCTGCTGCAAGGCCGCCTGTTCTCGTACCTGGACACGCAGCTGAGCCGCCTGGGCGGGCCGAATTTCCATCAGATTCCGATCAACACGCCCAAGTGCCCGTTCGCCAACAACCAGCGCGACGGCCACATGCAGATGGGCGTGCCGAAGGGCCGCGTCGCGTATGAGCCCAGCTCGCTGCAGGCCGATGCGCCGCGTGAAGCGCTGCGTGGGTTTCCCAGCCATGCAACCCCGGCCGAAGAAGGCGCCAAGGGCCGTGTGCGTGCAGAAAGCTTTGCCGATCATTACAGCCAGGCACGCCTGTTCTTCCGCAGCCAGACCGCACCGGAACAGGCGCATATCGCCTCGGCATTGGTGTTCGAACTGTCGAAGGTGGAAACCGCCCACGTGCGCGAGGCCATCGTGGGTCATCTGCGCCACATCGACCTGGAGCTCGCGCAGCGTGTGGCCGATGGCATGGGCATGGCTACCCTGCCGCCAGCACCGCCGGCTGCAGTGGCGCCGATCGACATGCCGCTCTCGCCTGCCTTGCAGGTCATCGGCAAGATGAAGGACACCTTGAAAGGGCGCACGGTAGGCATCCTGATTCACGATGGCTCGGACGCAGCGGCAATCAAGGCAGTACGCAAGGCGGCCGAAGCTGCGGGCGCGACGGTCAAGATCGTTGCGCCAAAGCGCGGCGGCGCCAAGCTCAGCGATGGCAAGCAGTTGGCTGCCGATGGGCAGCTGGCGGGGACACCCTCGGTGGTATTCGATGCGGTGGCGGTGCTGCTGTCCTTGGAAGCGGCCAAGCTGCTGATACGCGAATCGGCGGCACTGGATTTCGTGAGCTTTGCCTGGGCGCATCTGAAGGCCATCGCGTTCGACGAAGGCGCGCAGTTGTTGTTGAAGGCCGGCAACGTCGGCAAGGATGCGGGCGTCGTTCCCGCCGCCGATACCACGGCATTCATTACCGCGGCAAAAACCCGCCAGTGGGCACGCGAGCCGAAGGTGCGCATGCTGGCGTAACCGCACCCAGGGAAGGTCCGACAACCCGGGTTAAAACCGAGGGACGCCACATCGGTCGCACTGGCGGCGCTAAGTCCCTCGGTTTTCGCCGCTACCACGCGTCTGCGGAGTAGCGGCAAGTACGGCGCGCCATTCCCACGGCAGGCGTCGATTGTTTCGCTTTAGAGTGGCTAACAAAACATAGCGAGCGGTCGTCAGGTGGGCGTGGACGGCGCACAGGAACCGGAGTGTACGAGGGGTACATGAGGATTCCGAGCACCGGCCGCGCCCGCCTGGCGGCTGTGTAGTAGTTTTGTTAGTCGCTCTAAGTGTTACCGGGCGTTGTATCGGTGGCGCTGGCCGAAGGGATTTCGCTGCCCGCAGTGCGACGGCCGCGCACGCTCGCGCTTTCGATGCGGTGAGCAGGTGTACGACCAGTGCCGTGCG
>NZ_JFAQ01000082.1 GCF_001304695.1 Xanthomonas axonopodis | reverse complement strand
AGGCCTCGATCACCGGGATTGCCCTGAATGGGCAAAGCGATCTACGCGCCCCATCGTCTATGTGCATCCAACCTCCCGCGAAACGCGGGAACGGGGCTTGATCAGCGTTGCCCTAATTCAGTGTGACATTGGGATGCATGCGGCCTTTTCGCACCGCGGCGTGATCGCCGTTTTTCACCGGGCCGGAAACGCCACTCCCGCCAAGCGGCGGGAGTGGCAATGCATCGTTGGAGCGCAATGCGCGCTGTGGTCAGGCTGCCTTGCGTGCCGCCAGCTGACGCAGCACATATTGCAGTAGGCCGCCGTGCTTGAAGTACTCCACCTCTTTGGGTGTCAGCAGCAGCACCTTGACCTGGAACTGCTTGACGCTGCCGTCGGACTTTTTCGCATTGACGGTGGCACGGCGGCTGGCGCCGTCCTGCAGGCCGGTGATGTCCAGCACTTCCGAGCCGTCCAGGCCGAGGCTTTGTGCGTTCTCGTTTTCCAGGAACTGCAATGGCAGCACGCCCATGCCGACCAGGTTAGAGCGGTGGATGCGCTCGAAACTCTCGGCAATCACGGCCTTGACCCCAAGCAGGTTGGTGCCCTTGGCCGCCCAGTCGCGTGAGGAGCCGGTGCCGTATTCCTTGCCCGCCAGCACCACCAGCGGCACGCCATCGGCCTTGTACTTCATTGCGGCATCGTAGATGGCCAGCTTTTCCGGGTGGCTGCCGTTTGCCGGGTAATACAGCGTGTTGCCGCCTTCTTCGCCGCCGAACATCAGGTTCTTGATGCGGATGTTGGCGAAGGTGCCGCGTACCATCACATCGTCGTTGCCGCGGCGGCTGCCATAGCTGTTGAAGTCGGCCGGCTGCACGCCGCGTTCCTGCAGGAAGCGGCCTGCAGGCGAATCCTTCTTGATGTTGCCGGCCGGGGAGATGTGGTCGGTGGTGATCGAGTCGCCGAACAGGCCCATGATGCGTGCGCCGTGCACGTCGTCCACGTTGCCCACCTGCATGGTCATGCCGTCGAAGTAGGGCGGGTTCTTGATATAGGTGGACGCGGCATCCCACTCGTACAGGGCACCATCCGGTGAGGCAATCGTGTTCCAGCGCGTGTCGCCCTTGAACACGTCGGCATAGTTCTGCTTGAACATCTCCGGGCCGACGGTGGCGGCGATGGTGTCGCCGATTTCCTTGTTGCTTGGCCAGATGTCGCGCAGATACACCGGCTGCCCGTCGCTGCCGGTACCCAGCGGCTCGGTGGTGAGGTCGATGTCCGTGGTGCCGGCGATCGCGTAGGCCACCACCAACGGCGGCGAGGCAAGGTAATTCATCTTGACCTCGGGGTGCACGCGGCCTTCGAAGTTGCGGTTGCCCGACAACACCGAGGTCACCACCAGATCGTCCTTGGCGATGGCGGCGGACACGTCGTCCGGCAGCGGGCCGGAATTGCCGATGCAGGTGGTGCAGCCGTAGCCGACCACGTAGAAACCGAGCTTTTCCAGGTCGGCGAGCACGCCGGCTTTTTCAAGATAGTCGGTGACCACGCGCGAACCCGGCCCGAGCGAGGTCTTGACCCACGGCTGCGCCTTCAGTCCCTTGGCTGCCGCGTTGCGCGCGAGCAGGCCGGCGCCCAGCATGACCGCCGGGTTGGAGGTGTTGGTGCACGAAGTGATCGCGGCGATGACCACCGAGCCATCGCGCAGCTGCCAACTGGCACCGCTGGCGCTGGCGCTTTGGGCCTGCGACGCTTTCGCACCGACGGCGGTGCCGCCGCCGCCTTCGTTCTTGAGACGGTCTTCCTGCTTGAGATCGGCCAGCTTCTTGCTGCGCGCGTCGGCGAACGGCTTGAGGCTTTCGCGGTAGTTGGACTGCATGTCTTCCAGCAACACCCGATCCTGCGGGCGCTTGGGGCCGGCCAACGACGGCTTGACTTGGCCCATGTCCAGTTCCAGTGTGGCGCTGTACCGGGCTGGCGGAGTATTGGCGTCGTGCCACAGGCCCTGCGCCTTGGCATAGGCTTCGACCAGGGCAATCAGCTCCTCGCTGCGGCCGGACAGGCGCAGGTAGGTCAGCGATTCTTCGTCGACCGGGAAGATGCCGCAAGTGGCGCCGTATTCGGGCGCCATGTTGCCGATGGTGGCGCGGTCGGCCAGTGGCAGGTGCTGCAAGCCTTCGCCGAAGAATTCGACGAACTTGCCCACCACGCCAGCCTTGCGCAGCATCTGGGTGACCGTCAGCACCAGGTCGGTGGCAGTGGCGCCCTCGGGCAATTTGCCGGTGAGCTTGAAGCCCACCACCTGTGGAATCAGCATCGACGACGGCTGCCCCAGCATGGCTGCTTCCGCCTCGATGCCGCCCACGCCCCAGCCCAGCACGCCGATGCCGTTGATCATGGTGGTATGGCTGTCGGTGCCGAATACGGTGTCGGGGTAGGCGACCAAGGTGCCGTCCTTGTCGGCGCTCATCACCACGCGCGCCAGGTTTTCCAGGTTTACCTGATGAACGATGCCGGTGTTGGGCGGTACGACCTTGAAGTTCTCGAATGCCTTCTGGCCCCAGCGCAGGAAGCCGTAGCGTTCCTGGTTGCGCTGGAATTCGATCTTGCCGTTGAGGTCGAGCGCGTTCGGCTTGCCGAATACATCCACCTGCACGGAGTGGTCGATGACCAGTTCGGAGGGAATCTGCGGGTTGATCTGGTCGGCGTTGCCGCCGAGCTTGACCACCGCATCGCGCATTGCGGCCAGGTCGACCACGCAGGGCACGCCGGTGAAATCCTGCAGCACCACGCGTGCGGGCATGAAGGCAATTTCGGTATCGGGCTCGGCGCTGGGGTCCCACTTGGCGACTGCTTCGATGTGGTCCTTGCCGACGGTCACGCCGCCGTCTTCATGACGTAGCAGGTTCTCCAGCAGGATCTTCATCGAATAGGGCAGGTGGCCGATATCGAAGCGTTCGCCCAGCTTCGGCAGGCTGTAGTAAGCGTAGCGCTTGCCGTGGACCTCAAGTGAGGTGCGAGTGGAAAAGGAATCGCTCATGCATCACTCCTATGGCATCGAAGGCTTTAGGTAGGTGCCCATTCTGAGCGATTCAGTGTGTACGTACGGTGTGTCCAGACCGATCTGCCAACTTGAGTAGGACAGCGCAAGTACGTATCATGCGTGCATACTTTCTGGAGCATGCTCATGGAAGCCACCGTTGCCGAACGCGGACAGATCACGCTGCCTAAGGCCGTGCGCGATGCCCTGGGCCTGACCAAGGGCACCACGTTGAAGATCGAGCTTGACGGCGGACGTATCATCCTGCGCAAGGACGTCAGCGAAGCGCTGCGCAAGGTGCGCGGCAGGTTCAAGCTGGTCGACGGCCTGACCAGCACCGATGCCGCCATGCGCGTGATCCGCGGCCGCGCCCCCGGAGACCCGTTCGACCCATGATCGCCCTGGATTCCTCGGTCCTGCTGGACATCCTGATCGGCGACCCGGTCTATGGCGAAGTGTCGGAGGTCTGCATCGGCGACGCCCTGGCGCGCGACGAAGTGGTGGTCTGCGACGCGGTGGTGGCCGAGGTGCTGGCCATGCTCGACACCCAGGTCGACCTGATGGAAACGCTGGCCTCGATCGGCGTGCGCTACGAAGCGACTCAAGAGGCCGCGGCAGTGCGCGCCGGCTATATGAACAAGCGCTTTCGCGCGCGCGGCGGCAAGCGTGAGCGGGTGGTGGCCGACTTTCTGATCGGCGCCCACGCCATGCTCCAGTGCGACGGGTTGATTACCCGTGACGAGGGCTTCTTCCGCGATTACTTCAAGGGTTTGAAGATCGTCGTTCCCAAACCCGCACCCTGATCCACGTTTCGCGCTTTACCACCTTCACCGCTGTTTTTTGGAGAACCCGCATGTTGGAAGCCTATCGCCACCACGTTGCAGAGCGCGCCGCGCTCGGTATCCCACCGCTGCCGATGACCGCGCAGCAGACCGCCGAGGTCATCGAGCTGTTGAAGGCTCCGCCGGCTGGCGAGGAAGAATTCCTGGTCCAGCTGCTCAGCCAGAGCGTGCCCGCCGGCGTCGACGACGCTGCCAAGGTCAAGGCCTCGTACCTGGCCGCGGTTGCCTTCGGCACTGAGACCACCGCGCTGATCAGCCCCACCCGCGCCACCGAACTGCTTGGCACCATGCTGGGTGGCTACAACATCCAGCCGTTGATCGACCTGCTGGACAATGCCGAGCTGGGCGCCACCGCCGCCGAAGCGCTCAAGCACACCTTGCTGGTGTTCGAGGCGTTCCACGACGTGCAGGAAAAGGCGCAAGCCGGTAACGCGCATGCCAGGGCCGTGCTGCAGAGCTGGGCCGATGCCGAGTGGTTTACCAGCAAGCCGGAAGTGCCGCAGAGCCTGACCGTCACCGTGTTCAAGGTGCCGGGCGAAACCAATACCGACGACCTGTCGCCGGCACCGGATGCGACCACCCGTCCGGACATCCCGCTGCACGCACTGGCGATGTTGAAGAACAAGCGCGAAGGCGCGGCGTTCGAGCCGGAAGAAGACGGCAAGCGCGGCCCGATCCAGGCCATTGCCGACCTCAAGGCCAAGGGCCACCTGGTCGCCTATGTGGGCGACGTGGTCGGTACCGGTTCTTCGCGCAAGTCGGCGACCAACTCGGTGCTGTGGTGGACCGGCGAAGACATTCCGTACATCCCCAACAAGCGCTTCGGCGGCGTGTGCCTGGGCAGCAAGATCGCGCCGATCTTCTACAACACCATGGAAGACGCTGGTGCGCTGCCGATCGAGCTGGACGTGTCGCAGATGGAGCACGGCGATGTGGTCGAGCTGCGTCCGTACGACGGCAAGGCGCTGAAGAACGGGCAGGTGATCGCCGAGTTCGCGATGAAGTCGGACGTGCTGTTCGACGAAGTGCGCGCCGGTGGCCGCATTCCGCTGATCGTCGGCCGCGGCCTCACCGCCAAGGCGCGCGAGTTCCTGGGCCTGCCGGCTTCGGACCTGTTCCGCCTGCCGATGGACCCGCCGGACACCGGCAAGGGTTTCTCGTTGGCGCAGAAGATGGTCGGCCGCGCGTGCGGCTTGCCGGAAGGCCAGGGCATGCGCCCGGGCACCTATTGCGAGCCGAAGATGACCTCGGTGGGTTCGCAGGACACCACCGGCCCGATGACCCGCGACGAGCTGAAGGACCTGGCCTGCCTGGGCTTCTCGGCCGACCTGGTGATGCAGTCGTTCTGCCACACCGCCGCCTACCCGAAGCCGGTGGACGTCAAGACCCACCACACCCTGCCGGAGTTCATCTCCACCCGTGGCGGCGTGTCGCTGCGTCCGGGCGACGGCGTGATCCACAGCTGGCTCAATCGCATGCTGCTGCCCGACACCGTGGGCACCGGCGGCGACTCGCATACCCGCTTCCCGATCGGCATCTCGTTCCCGGCCGGCTCCGGTTTGGTGGCGTTCGCCGCCGCCACCGGGGTGATGCCGCTGGACATGCCCGAGAGCGTGCTGGTGCGCTTCAAGGGGCAGATGCAGCCGGGCGTGACCTTGCGCGACCTGGTGAACGCTATCCCGCTGTACGCGATCAAGCAGGGCTTGCTGACCGTGGCCAAGCAGGGCAAGAAGAACATCTTCTCCGGCCGCATCCTGGAAATCGAAGGGCTGCCGAACCTGAAGGTGGAGCAGGCGTTCGAGCTGTCCGATGCCTCGGCCGAGCGTTCGGCGGCCGGCTGCACCGTGCACCTGGACAAGGCGCCGATCATCGAATACCTGACCAGCAACATCACCCTGCTGCGCTGGATGATTGCCGAGGGCTATGCCGATGCGCGCACCCTGGGCCGCCGCATCAAGAAGATGGAAGAGTGGCTGGCCGACCCGCAGCTGCTGCAGCCCGATGCCGACGCCGAATACGCCGCGGTCATCGAGATCGACCTGGCCGACATCCATGAGCCGATCGTGGCGTGCCCGAACGACCCGGACGACGTCAAGACGCTGTCGGACGTGGCCGGTGCGGCCATCGACGAAGTCTTTATCGGTTCGTGCATGACCAACATCGGTCACTTCCGTGCTGCCGCCAAGCTGCTGGAAGGCAAGCGCGATATCCCGACCCGGTTGTGGGTCGCGCCGCCGACCAAGATGGACGCCTCCGAGCTGACCAAGGAAGGCCATTACGGCACCTTTGGCGCGGCCGGCGCGCGTATGGAAATGCCCGGCTGCTCGCTGTGCATGGGCAACCAGGCGCAGGCACGCGAAGGCGCCACGGTGTTCTCCACCTCCACGCGTAACTTCCCCAACCGGTTGGGCCGCAACACCAATGTGTACCTGGGCTCGGCGGAACTGGCGGCAATCTGTTCGCGCCTGGGCCGCATTCCGACCAAGGACGAGTACATGGCCGATGTGGGCGTGATCAAGACCAGTGGCGAGCAGATCTATCGCTACATGAACTTCGATCAGATCCAGGAGTACCAGAACGTGGCAGAGACCGTCGCCGCCTGATACACCGGCCAGTGTGTGTTGTTCCGAAATGCCCGGCACTGCCGGGCATTTCGCTTTTCGGGCAATAATTTCGTGTTTCGGTCACGATGGGCGGCGTTAAAGCAAATAACAGCTGACTGGATTGTGGCATTGCAACAAAAATCTGAAGTGCGCAGGTCTAGAGTCCCGCCGCTCTACCACTGCCCGTTGATGCCCATGCTCACTTGCACAATCTCCGGTCAAACACTGCACTACACGCAACACGGCCAGGGTTTCCCGGTCGTGCTTGGCCACAGTTATCTCTGGGACACCGCGATGTGGGAGCCGCAGATCCAGGCCCTGTCCCAGCACTACCAGGTCATCGTTCCCGAGCTGTGGGGGCATGGCCAATCGGATGCGTTGCCGGCAGGCACGCAGACTGTGTGCGATCTCGCCGAGCAGATGCTGGCGCTGCTGGATGCGTTGGAGCTTCCACAATGTGCGGTGGTCGGCCTGTCGGTCGGCGGCATGTGGGGCGCGGAGCTGGCCATACGCGCGCCCGAGCGCGTGCGCAGCCTGGTGTTGATGGATACCTTTCTGGGGGCCGAACAGCAGGTCACACGCACGCGTTACTTTGCATTGCTCGATGCAATCAATGCGGCCGGGCAGATGGCACCGGAACTGGTCGATGCGATCGTGCCGCTCTTTTTCCGTGCCGGCATCGATCTGCAATCTGCGTTGCCGGCGGCGTTCGCGCAGGGTCTGGCGGCGATGTCGCCTGAGCAGTTGCGGACTTCGATCGTGCCGCTGGGGCGATTGATCTTCGGTCGCGACGATCGGCTCCAAACGCTGGCCGCGCTCAACCCTGCCAGCACATTCCTGCTCGCTGGCGAATACGACGTTCCGCGCCCGCCGGAAGAGTTGTGGATGATGGCCGAGGTGATCGGCTGCGACTACGAACTGATCCCGGACGCAGGCCATATCGCCTCGCTGGAGAATCCGGCCTTCGTCAACGCGCAGTTGCTGGGATGGCTGAAGCGGACGGTGGGTGAGACCGAGGTGGAGCTGATGCGTGTGGGATGAGGGCAATGGCCTCGCCTGACGTGGGATGAGGCGAATGGTTCCCTCTCAACTCCTCACTTTTTTACTGACAGGAGAGGGGCTTAAAGCGCTCGTAGGAGAGGGCTGAAGCGCTGCAGTTGTCAGGATAATGTTTTCCTTCTTCCTTCGGGACAGTGTCGTCCTTTATGGAGGAGAAGGTGCCCGCAGGGCGGATGAGGGTACGGCGTCGGCGCGATGCGTGGTTGGCCGTACCCTCGCCCCAACCCCTCTCTCGCGGGGAGAGGGGCTTGAAGCGCTCCCGCGGGGGAGGGCTTGCAGCGCTGCGCTCCCGCACGAGGGAGGCGCATTACTTGCCACGCCATGGCCCGCCCTTCCTGGCTGGAAGGGAATTCGAAGCTTTGATCGTTGGGCGGTTACGCTACTACGGTTGCGCGCCCAGCCAGGCTTCCAGGGCCGGGGCAGGTAGGGGCCGCGAGAACAGATAGCCTTGCAGCACCTCGCAGCCCAGGTCGGCCAGAAACAGGCGCTGCGCTTCGTTTTCCACACCTTCGGCGACCACGTGCTTGCGCAGGTGCTCGCCGATGCGTAGTACCGAGGTGGTGAGTGCGCGCGCGTCTTCGCTGTGTTCGATGTCGCGGACGAAGCTCATGTCCAATTTGAGTTCGTCGATCGGCAGGCGATGCAGATGGCTCAGGCTGGAATAGCCGGTGCCGAAATCGTCCAGCGACAGCGAGATACCGGCTTCGCGAATGGCATGCAGGTTCTCCAGTACGCCCGCTTGCCCGGACAGCATCACGCTTTCGGTCAGTTCCAGGGTCAGGTCGGAGGGCCGCACGCCCATCTCGGCGATGAGCCGGAGCAGATCCGACAGCATGCGCGGACTTTCGAAACCGCTCGCCGACAGGTTCACCGACACGCGTGCGACCGGCACGCCACGCTGGCGCCAGTCGGCAACCTGCTGGCAGGCGCTGCGCAGGACCCACGCGTTGATCTGCGGCATCATGCCCTGTTCTTCGGCCACCGGCAGGAACCGCGCCGGCGAGACTGCGCCCAACTGCGGGTGATTCCAGCGTAGCAGCGCTTCCACGCCATAGAGCGTGTGCGGCGCGGCGCTGTGCATCTGCGGTTGGTAATGCAGTTGCAGCTGATTGCGGTCGATGGCCTGACGCAGTTCTGCTTCCAGCGCAACGCGTTCTTGCGCCATGCGGTTCATGTCGGAACTGAAGAAGCGGAAACGCCCACCGCCTTCCTTCTTGGCGCGATTCATCGCCAAATCGGCGTGGCGCAGCAGGATGTTGATGTCCTGGCCATCTTCGGGAAACATCGCCACGCCGATACTGGCCGACGGATGCAGGGTCATATGGCCAACCGGCAGCGGGCTGGCGATGCTGACCAACAGACGCTCGGCGGCGGCACTGGCCTGCTCTGCGCTGCATTGCGGCAGCGCGAGCGCGAATTCGTCGCCGGAAAGTCGCGCCAGCATCGCCGTGGCGGTGACCTGCTCATTGACGCGCAGGGCGATATCGCGCAGCAGGCCATCGCCTGCGGCGTGACCCTGGCTATCGTTGATGAGCTTGAAGCGATCGATGTTGATGAACATCAACGCGGCCGGTTCGCCGGCGTATTCGGCCTGCGTCAGCGCCTGCTCGGCGCGCGCGCTGAACATGATGCGGTTGGGAAGGCCCGTGAGCGTGTCGTAGAACGCCAGTTGATGCACGCGCTGGCGGATCTGCTCGCGTTCCAGCGCCAATGTGCACAGCTGCTGGCACAAATCGGTGAGCCGCATATGCCAGGCATCGGCACGTTGCGGCTTGCGGTAATACAGCGCGAAGGTGCCAAGCACGCGCGCGTTGTTGGAGCGGATCGGCGTGCTCCAGCAGGCGTGCAGGCCCCATGACAATAGCGTGTCGCGACCAGACTCGAACAACGGGTCGGTGGCGATGTCTTCCACCATCACCGCGCGACCGCGCCAGGCCGCGGTGCCGCAGGCGCCTGTGCCCGGGCCGATCTTCAGGCCGTTGACCGCATCGGCGTATTCGGGCGGCAGGCTGGGCGCAGCCAGCGAATGCAGGCGGCCTTGATTGTCCACACTCATCACCGTGGCCAGCACGTCCGGTGCGATGCGCTCGACCTCGGTGCAAATCAGCGTCATCACCTCGATCAACGGGCGTTCCTGCACCAAGGCTTCCAGCACGCGGTGCTGCAATACCTCGTGCATCTTGGTGTCGGTGATGTCGGTCAGTACCGCCACGTAATGCGAGGGAGCGTGGTTGGCGTCATAGATCGGGTTGAAGTTGAGCGAGATCCACAGCGGCGTGCCGTCCTTGCGATAGACCAGCAAGTCGGCACGGGTGTGCTGCAAGGCGTCGGCGCGATCGCGAATGCGGGCGATCTCGCTTTGGTCGCTTTGCGCGCGGGTCAGGACATCGGAGGGACGCAGACCGACCACCTCGGCTTCGGTGTAGCCGAACATGCGCTGGAAGCCGTCGTTGGCGTACAGCAGGTGCGATTGCAGATCGCAGATGAGAATGGCGCTGCTGCTGCCGTCCAAGGCTTCGGCAAGCAGACGCGCACGGCGCTGCTCGGGCTGTTCGCCGGCCTTGGCCACGCCGGCGGTGACCGGGCTGGGCCTGACCAGACCAGTGTCTGGTGCGCCGGTATGGATCGGCTCAGCCGTCAGCGGCGTGTGGTCCATCGCTGCATCCACACGAGCGCCCGTCGCGCTTGCCGGTGCTGGAGGAAGCGTTGGATTGGTCGGGTGCGAGGGATGGGCGGTCATGCCGAATCAGCGCGCCTGCGCCGACAATGCGAGCAAGCGCTCGGCCACGCGGTCCAGCGGCACGACTTCTTGTGCGGCGCCAAGTTTGTACGCCGCACCAGGCATGCCCCAGACCACGCTGCTGGCTTCGTCCTGCACCAGCGTCGGCGCGCCGGCCTGCAGCATTTCCAGCAGGCCGCGTGCGCCGTCGTCGCCCATCCCGGTGAGGATGGCGCCCACCGCATTCGGGCCGGCATTGGCGGCAACGGAACGAAACAGCACGTCCACCGCCGGTTTGTGGCGATTGACCGGCGGGCCATCGTCGATGCGGCAGCGCCATCGTGCACCGTCGCGAATGATGCGCAGATGCTGGCCACCCGGCGGTAGATAGGCGTGGCCGGGCAGGATCGCCTCGCCATCGGTGGCTTCGCGTACCGACATGGCCGAGTGGCGGTTGAGGCGCTCGGCGAATGCGGTGCTGAAGCTGGCAGGCAGATGCTGGGTCATCACGACCGCGGGCGCATCGGCGGGCATGTGTTCGAGCACCACGCGTAGCGCTTCGGTCCCACCGGCGGAGGCGCCGATGGCGATCAGGCGGTCGGTCGTGCGAAAGCGCAGCGCGCTGCCGGCCACCGGTGCCGATTGCATATCCAGCGTGACTTTGGGCGCGCTCGGGCGATTGAGTGCGCTGACCTTGGCTTTGGCGGCCATCTTGACCTTGCTGACGATCTCTTCGGCGTAGCCTTCCAGCCCGCGTGCGACGTCGATCTTGGGCTTGGACACGAAGTCCACTGCACCGAGTGACAAAGCCTGCAAGGTGGTGTCGGCGCCGCGCTCGGTCAGCGATGAAATCATCACCACCGGGGTAGGGCGCAGGCGCATCAGGTTTTCCAGAAACACCAGACCGTCCATGCGCGGCATTTCCACATCCAGCGTGATGACGTCCGGATTGAGGCGCTTGATCTTTTCGCGCGCCAGCAACGGATCGGCGGCCGAGCCGACCACTTCGATGCCGGCATCGCGTGACAAAATTTCGGTGAGCATCTGACGCACGACCGCCGAATCGTCGACGATCAATACACGCACAGGAGTTTCCAGCGTCATTCGAACAACTCCACTCCACCGGTAACCGGTGCTTTGGACAGACGGGCGCGCACGGCCGATTCGGTGGCGGCGACCTCGGCTTCGTGTGCGTGCGGCAAACGTTGCACGACGACGCGGCCAGTCGTCGCGAAGAACCATACCTTGCGCGGATGGATGCCACACAGATCTTCAGCGATGATGGGAATATGTTCGGCCTGCAGGTACTGGCGAACGAACTCGGCGTTGCGGGTGCCGACCGGGTTGCTGGTGAAGCCCTTCAGCACGTTGGCGCCACCAAAGACCTTGGCTTCGATGCGTTTGCGATGCGCGCCGCGCTTGAGCATGTCGTTGATCAGCAACTCCATGGCATAACTGCCGTAGCGCGCGGGTGCGCCATCGCCGACCTGACCTTCCGGCAACAGAAAATGGTTCATGCCACCGATCTTGAGCACCGGGTCGCGCAGGCAGGCTGCAACGCACGATCCCAAGGTGGTCGTCAACGCGGTGTCGTCGTTCACCACCAGGTATTGGGTGGGCAGCAGTTTGGCGGCAATGGTCTGGAACCGCGAATCGCGGTAGCGCATGACGTCGTCGACTTGCACGGCAGTACCCATGCTCAGGCTCCTGCGCGCGGGGCGCGCCGATACAGCGTGCGCCCGCACGGCTGGATCAGATCGGCCGCGTGCAGGTAGTTCTCCGAGTGCCCGGTGTAGAGCAGTCCATCGTCGCCCATGTGGCTGACCAGGCGCGACAGGATGCCGCGTTGGGTGGGCTTGTCGAAATAGATCATCACGTTGCGGCAGAACAGTGCCGCATACGGACCGCCGACATCGTAACGCGGCGCCAGCAGATTCAACTGGCGGTATTCGATGAGCTGGCGCAGCGCCGGAATGACCCGGCACTTGCCTTCATTGGTGCCGCTGCCGCGCTGGAAGTACTTGCGTTTGATCGCTGCATCCAGCGAGGCGACCCGATCGATGGCATAGACGCCGCGCGAGGCGGTTTCCAGCACCTGGGTGTCGACGTCGGTGGCGACGATGCTCACCGGCGGGGTCAGCGTGCCGAAGGCTTCGCAGGCGGTGATGGCGATGGAGTAGGGCTCCTCGCCGGTGGAGGCAGCGCACGACCAGATCTTCAACGGCGCCTGTGAGGCGCGCTTCTGCAGTTCTTCACGCAGCTTGTCGAAATGGTGCGGCTCGCGGAAGAACGAGGTCAGGTTGGTGGTCAGCGCATTGGTGAATGCCTGCCACTCTTCTTCATCGTTGCCGGCTTCGAGCTGATCGAGGTAATCGCGGAACGAGCGCAGGCCAAGCACGCGCAGACGCCGCGACAGGCGGCCATACACCATGTCGCGCTTGGCCGGCGCCAATGCGATGCCGACACGCTGGTAGATCAGGTCGCAGACGCGCTTGAAGTCGCGGTCGCCGAAATCAAATTCGCGTGTGTCTGAAGCGGAAGTCGTAGTCGTCATATCCATACGCGTCGTGAGCTATAATTGGATATCGGCCACGGAGCCGTGCAACTGAAGCGCCAATGCGTGGACAGTACGCGGTTGGTGTCGATAGGTGGTGCGACGGGGACGGCGGCTGGTGATGGGCCGCTCAGAGGGCAATGACGACCCGCCGGTGTTCTGCCGCATCGTACATGCGGGGATCGACGCAGGTGCCTGGCCCAAATGCACAACGCCCAGGCAATGCCGGGGCGTTGTGGCTGACAGCGGTGAATCAGAACTCTTGCCAGTTACCGTCGGCCAGCGCGGCCTGGGATGTCGCTGGCGGCGACGCGCTTGCTGCTGCACGTGCCACCGGCTTGGCGGCGCTTTTGACTGCAACCGGGCGCGAGGCGATCGGCCGCACGCGTGCGGTCTGAGGCGCCTGCGCAGCCGAGTCGTCCAGCTTGAACACCGACACCGCTTCGGCCAGATGACCTGCCTGCTCTTCCATCGAGCGGGCGGCGGCAGTGGCTTCTTCCACCAGCGCAACGTTCTGCTGGGTGGTTTCGTCCATCTGGGTGATGGTCTGGTTGACCTGCTCGATCCCGGACGACTGCTCCTGCGAAGCGGCAGAAATCTCGCCCATGATGTCGGTGACGCGCTGCACGCTGGCCACGATGTCGGCCATGGTGGCGCCGGCCTTGCGCACCAGTGCCGAGCCTTCGGCCACCTTGTGCACGGAATCGTCGATCAAGCCCTTGATCTCCTTCGCCGCACCGGCCGAACGCTGTGCCAGCGTGCGCACTTCCGAGGCCACCACGGCAAAACCGCGACCCTGTTCGCCGGCACGCGCCGCTTCCACCGCGGCATTCAACGCCAGGATGTTGGTCTGGAACGCGATGCCATCGATGACGCTGATGATGTCGGCGATCTTCTTGGACGAGGCTTCGATGCCGGACATGGTGGTGACCACTTGCGACACCACTTCACCACCTTGCGAGGCCACGCCGGTGGCGCCGATGGCAAGCTGGTTGGCCTGACGGGCGCTTTCGGCATTCTGCTTGACGGTGGAGGTGAGCTCCTCCATCGAGGCAGCGGTTTCTTCCAGATTGGCGGCCTGCTGCTCGGTACGGTGCGACAGGTCACTGTTGCCCGAAGCGATTTCGCCAGCGGCCGAATTGATCGCACTGGACGACATCTTGATGCGCCCGACGATGTCGGCCAGCTGTTCGGCGGTGGCATTGGCATCGTCACGCATCTGCGCGAACACGCCGCTGAACTCACCATGCATGCGCACGGTCAGGTCGCCACGCGACAGCGCGGACAACAGGGACGAAATCTGTTCCAGGCTGCCGGCATTGGCATCCAGCAAGCCGTTGAGCTGCTGCGCCAGCTGCAGGAAGAAGCCCTGCTTGCCGTCGGTTTCCACACGCCCGCTCATGTCGCCACTGGCGGCAGCGCGCACGATACGGGCCACTTCTTCTTCGACCTGCACTTCGATGGTGCGGTCTCGCCATTCGCAGACTTCGCCGCTGGTCTCGCCCTGTTCGTTCTTGATGGAGGTGACCGTCTGCGCCAGCACCACCTCGCCGAAACGCTCTTCGAAGCTGGTGACGCCATCGTGCTCCAGCGCGGCAACGGCCTTGCGCACGGTCGCATCCGACAAACCCAGGTAGCTGACGTGCTGGCCGATGACCTTGCTCGCATCGAACTCGGGCGATGCCAGGCGGATGCTGCTTTCGTACTGCGCCACAATCTTCTTGAAGGCGTCGTTGGCGTAGATCATCACGCGTTCTGGATCGGTGATGAAGGTGCCGGTCGAGGACTTGTCCAGCGCGGTGCGGATGCGCAGGTTTTCGTCGGCAATCTCCTGGTCGCGTTCGATGCGTTCCTTCAGGTCGCGCTGCATACGTTGCATGGAGCGCATCAACTCGCCCACTTCGTCCTGGCCTTGCACGTTGATCTGGCCGTCCAGCTTGCCGCCGGCAATTTCGGTGGCCGTGGTGACCGCACCGCGCATGCTCTTGACGATGGAACGGGCGAACAGGAAGGCCAGGCCCAGGCCGCCGGCGATGCCGATCAGCAGCACCACCAGGGTCAGCGTGACCGAAGTAGCGTGGACCTTCTCGGCCTTGGTCTTGGCAGCCTGCGCAAGCACGTTGTCTTCGGCAATCAAGGCGGCCAGTGAATCCTTGGCCTTGTTATGCAGGGTACGGGTCTCGCCGACGAAAGTGTCGATGGCGTCGTCGGGCAGATTGAGTTCCATCATTTCGTCGACGCTGGCATAGGAGGCAGAAGCCTTCTTCCAGTCCGCCACGAACACCTCGAACAGCTTCTTCTGTTGCGGGCTTTCGATCAGACGCGGGTAGCCCTTGATGGTGGCTTCGATCTCGCCATTGAGCCTCTTGGCGCGGACCTTGGCTTCCTGCTTGACCGAATCGCTGGCGCGCACCAGGTTCTGGTAGGCGGCATTGCGGTATTCGCCGAGCATGCCGCGCAGATCGCCTGCCTCGCGCACGCTGGACATGGTGTTGCCTGCCAGGTCGCGGGTGACGTTATTGAGCGAGGCCAGACCCGAATAGGCGATGACGCCCTGGACGAGCATGATCAGCAGCACGATGCCGAACGCCAGCATCAGCTTGGGCATCAGTTTCAGATTGTTGATCCATTGCATTGACACGATTCCCCCGTAGAAGTCAGTCCGCATAGCCGCAACAGCACATCGCCACGCGCGAGGGCGTGGCGATGTGCGAGGCGATTACTTGATGGTGGCGAGCTTCAGGCTGGCCGGGGAGCTGACTTCGATTTCGGCGCGCGAACTGTCGCGCTGGATCTTGCCGAGGACGCAGACGTCCTTACCTTCGAGCGTTTCCGGGGCGAAGCTGAACTTGCCGCGGTTGGCGCCGTCGATGCGTGCGGAGAAGGTGTGGCGCGGGAACATGCCGCCCATGTACAGGAAGGTGGGTTCGCCTTCCGAGCTCTGCGCGTACTTTGCCTTTTCGACCTTGCCGCACACCATGCCGTCCTTGCCGACGAAGCGCGTGGCCATTTCCGGCGGAATCATTTCCTGCGACTGAGCCGACAGCGTGGGAGCAACGATCACGAGAGCAGCGACGGGGAGGAGCGAGAGCAGGAACTTCATAGGGATTCTCCAGAATCAAAAGTCGAACGGTGCCCCGTTGTGTGAACGCAGGCTTCATTCAGCTATCGGCCAGCCAACGTTCAACTTGAATCCGGAAAACGTGATTTTTATCTCGTTTCCATCGAGTGGTGCGTCGCGTGTCGGGAGCTTCCTGACATTCAATCGTCGTAGTCGCGGTCGCGCAAAAGCGTTGCGGCCGCCGGAGCGATGCAGTGGGTGCACGGCGGCGCCACAGACGCTCAAAAGCGGCTACCGAAACGGAGCAAATCGGCCGCCAGGGGGGGAGCGGGCAGCGCGCAGAAACCGGAGTACAGGTCTGCTGCCTCAGGATTCCGAGCACCGACCGTGCGCCTTCTGGCGGCTTGGCAGTCGCTTGGTAGCCGCTTGTCGTACTACACCTCTCCGGCGACCACAGGCGAGGCGACGCAGCCGTTTGAATCAGGCGGCTTCTTCGACCAGTTGCTGACCCAGCTCGGTGCTGTCCAGCAGGGTTTCGATATCCAGCAGGATCAACATGCGATCGTCCTGGGTGCCGATACCGGAGATGAAACGGGTGTCGACCGACGCACCGAATTCGGGGGTAGGGCGGATCTGGTCATCGTTGAGCGGAATCACGTCGGACACGCTGTCCACGACGATACCGACCACGCGGTCTTCGACGTTGAGCACGATCATCACGGTGAATGCGTCGTAGCGCGCTTCTTGCAGGCGCAGCTTCAGGCGCAGGTCGATCACCGGCACGATGGTGCCGCGCAGGTTGATCACACCCTTGATGTAATCCGGCGCGTCGGGCAGACGGGTCACCGAGTCGTAGCCGCGGATTTCCTGCACTTTCAGGATATCCACGCCGTAGTGTTCTTCGCCCAGGGCGAAGCTGAGGAATTCACCACCGGTGCCGGTGGCAGTGCTTTTGTCGTTCATGGAAACTCCGGGCGTTGCGGCTAAGTGTCAGGTTAGGCAGGACTGCGGCAGCAGAAACGGATGCGGGATGCCTTAGCAACATCGGCGGGGTAGGCGGCAACTTTAAGGTGCCGGCCCCGCGTGGTACATGAGGGTTCAGAACACGCCGCTCTTGCGCGCATTGCGCTGGCGGTCGACACGGAAAATGTAGCGCTGGATGGTTTCGTCGGCGCCGCGCGGCAGGTCGCTGAACTGCATTCCGATCCGGAAGCCTTCGCTGCCGTTGGGCAGCGTCTGCTTGTGCTGGCTGCATACCGTCAGCGGCAGCGTGATCGGGGCGGTGTCGGGCAATTGCAGGATGCAGTTGCGGTAGGTGCGTTGCGGTTCGAGCAACGGCATGCCGTCGGTGAGAGACACCGACAGGCCGCCGCTGCTGATGTCGATCACGCGCAGCTGCAGGTTGAACTGGTTTCCCTGCGCGGCTTCCTGGCGGATGGTGCAGACGGGCGAATCGGTGATCGGCGTTTCCAGCCGGTACGATTCGCGCCGCTGCATGTGGTACATCGCCGCTGGCAGATCGACGCGGAAGGCGACGTGGATGTCACGCTCGATCCGTTCGGCCTTTTCCAGGCGGAAGCGGATGTTCACCCGTTCCAATTGGGCGTAGCACAGCAGGTATTTGGCGCCTTCGATGGCACGGTTGGAGGCATCGTGATGGCTGCCGTCCAGGATGACGCAGTCGTCGTCTTCGTCCACTTCCAGCACGGCGGTTGGCACGGCCATGTCGCGGCCGGCCACATGCATGGTCACGATGGCGCGTTGATCGAGCAGCTGGCGCAGCAATCCACGAATCTGCCGCTTGTTGCGCAGCAGGTAGCGCTCGTCACCTTCGGCGAGGTGATCGGCGTCGTGGTCCAGTTCTGAGGTATCGCCTTGGGACATGGGCACAAGCACAGTAGAAGCGGGAAGGCGCCTGACGGGTTGTCCCGGCGTCGCCTTGATATCGGCGGCAAAGCCAAATCTTTAAGGCAGTTGCCCAAACTTGTCTGCGTGCTCCCGCGAGGTCGTGCGGGCAAGGACCAGTCGCGTTGTTCGGTGTGCGGCGTTTCGGCAAGCAACCAGCAGACCACGGGCGCGGTCCGCCTTGTTCAGTCACACCACCGGCCGACTGTCTGGGGCGGTGGCCTTGCCGCTTGCGGCATGGATGCCGCCATCGAGCCCCCTTTGGACGGGTTCGCGGCGTGTCCCGCGAGCGGTGAGGGCACCGCGCCCTCGATGCTGTGATTTGGCTGCGATGAATCGCCGTTGCCGTCTCAGCTATAGGCATGGCGCGCGTTGGCCAGCAGGGTGCTCAGGCGGTCCTGCGGCTCCAGGCGGAACACTGCGACCGCATCGACCAGCTGTGCGGCCTGGTCTTCCATCGAACGTGCTGCGGCGGTGGCTTCTTCCACCAGCGCGGCGTTCTGCTGGGTGGTTTCGTCCATCTGGGTGACGGTCTGGTTGACCTGGGTGATGCCTGCGGCCTGTTCGCGCGAGGCGCTGGTGATTTCGCCCATGATGTCGGTGACGCGCTGCACCGAGGTCACCACCTGCTGCATGGTGCTGCCGGCTTCGGAAGCCAGTGCAGCGCCGTCGCCGATGCGGGTCACCGAGTCTTCGTTCAGGTGCTTGATCTCCTTGGCTGCGCCGGCCGAGCGCTGTGCCAACGTGCGGACCTCCGAGGCCACCACAGCGAAGCCACGGCCCTGCTCGCCGGCACGCGCCGCTTCCACCGCCGCGTTCAATGCCAGGATGTTGGTCTGGAAGGCGATGCCGTCGATGACGCTGATGATCTCGGAAATCTTTTTCGACGAGGCGTCGATGTCGGCCATGGTGGTGACCACGCGGTTCACCACGTCGCCGCCCTTTGCCGCCACACCGGCGGCATCCAGCACCAGACGATTGGCCTGGTCGGCATTGTCGGCGTTCTGCTTGACGGTGGCGGTGAGCTCTTCCATGGAGGCTGCGGTTTCTTCCAGCGCAGCCGCCTGCTGTTCTGTGCGACGCGACAGGTCGCCGTTGTCGGTGGCGATTTCGATGGCGGCCGAATTGATCGTCAGCGAAGAGTCCTCGATGCGGCGCACGATGCCGGCCAACTGGTCGGCGGTGGCGTTGGCGTCGTCGCGGATGGTGGCGAAGACGCCTTGAAGATCGCCGTCCATGCGTGCGGTCAGGTCGCCTTGCGACAGCGACGAGAGCAGGGCGGAGACGCGCGACAGGCCGTCGGCGTTGTTGTCCAGCAGGGTGTTGAGCTGTTGGGCCAGCAGCAGGAAACCCTGCTTGCCGCGCACGTCGATCCGCTCGCTGAGGTCGCCGGCCGCGGCAGCTTCCACCACATGCGCGACCTCCTGTTCCACCTGCACGTCCTGGGTGCGGTCGGTCCATTCGACCACATAGCCCATGCGATCGCCGGTGGCAGCCACGACCGGGCTGACCACTTCCTGCACGATGCGGCCGCCGATTTCGATCTGTGCGGTATGCGTGCTCTTGAGTTGCTCCAGCAGGCGTGCCTGCTCGGGATTGCGATGGAACTGGTCGATGCGGGTATTGCTCAGTGCAGTGGTATCGAAATCGAAATCGGGCAGATCGTGCCGCAGGACGTCCTGCATTTCCGACAGCATGCGCTGCAGCGGGCGATTGACGTAGATGATGCGGCGGTCGGCGTCGGCGATCATCACGTTGGTGCTGACGTCGTCAAGGGCGGTGCGCATGCGGAGTGCCTCGCTGGCGATCAGGTGGTCGCGTTCCAGGCGCGCGCGCAGGTCGTCGCGCATGGTGCGTGCGTTGAGCAGCAGACGGCCGAGTTCGTCGTGCCGATCGATTTCAATCGGGTTGTCCAGGCGGCCGGCTGCCACGTCGCCAAGCACGCGTTCTACTGCCAGTAGCGGGCGGGTGACCATCTTGCGCGCGGCAATGAACACCACTGCGATGCACAGTGCCAGCACCACCAGCGAGAACAGCAGCATGCTGCCCATCAGCGCGTCTAGCGGGCCGTCGATGGCGCTGCGCGGTTGCGCACCAATCACCGCCCACTGCCACGGCGCATAGCGCTGTGCGGTCACTTCGAACGCTTGGTTGTCGCCCTTGGCATCGCGCAGCTGCAGGTTGGTGCTGGGCTGCTTGCCGTCCAGCACTGCCTGCAACAGGGCCTGCTGTTCGGCCGGCACCAGTGCCGCCAGCGTGGCCGGCGTGCCGGCCGGGGCCGCGATGACCTGGCCCTGATGATCGCCCGGCGCCATGTCGACGATGACGAAATAGCCGTCCTGGCCCAGTTTGGTGGTGCTCACCTGGGCCTTGAGCGCGGCCAGGCCCTGGGTGTAGTTGCGCCCGACAAACAGCGCACCGATAACCTCGCCGGCGGCATTGCGCAGCGGCTGATAGTGCGTCATGTACTGCTCGCCGAACAGCTGCGCCTGGCTGGTGAAGCTCTTGCCCTGCGACAGTGCGGCGTAGGCCTTGCTCTTGCGATCGAGCAGGGTGCCGATGACGCGTTCGTTCTGCTTGTTGCGCAGCGAGGTGGTGATGCGCACGAAGTCGTCGCCGGTATGGGCAAAGATCGTGGCAACGCCGCCGGTCGCTTTGGCAAAGCGGTCCACGGCGTCGAAATTGAGATTCAAGGCCTGCTTGCCGGCACGCAGCGACGGGGTGTTCTGTTCGCCGATGGTGACCGTGCTGGCGCTATCGAGCTCGCGCGCGCCGCTGGGAAGCATGTCGTCGAACACGCTGCCCAGACGCTGGGTGCCTTCGCTGAGGGTGACGTCTTACATCGCCACCGACTGCTGCATCAGTCGGGTGCTGGAGCGCAACTCGGCCTTGACCTGCGATTCGATATCGCCGGCGGACTGGCGGTAGATGGTCAGGGCCAATAGACCCAGCGAGATGGCAATGACCAATGTGAGCAGTGCGGAGAGCCGCGTACCGACCGAGAGACGGTTGTAAGGAGTGCATGAGGAATCGACCTTGCCCGGGGGAGAGGGCGTTACGGATGCGTGAGCCTGGTAGCGGCCGTTTATGCTCGAAATTGATTTTTGGCGTTGAAATCAGCACAAAATTGAGCGTTCCATTCAGCTTGGATGGCTGAAAGCGTTTCATGCCGGACGCCTCATCGGCGGTGATTGTAAATTTCGGATGAAATTGGAAGTACTCTCGAAGGCGCGGCGGGCCGCGTGTGGCTGGCGAAAAGCAGGCCTGGCTGCTGCCCATCGGAGCAAAATCTTGTGCAGCCACTGCGACATCTGCTCAGCCGCCGAGCGGTTGCGGCCCGGAATTGGAATTGGCTTCCATCCTCGGTCTCTACGCAACGCTGCGCTTCAGGATCGCTCGTGCGGTTGTTGGTCGTGCGCAGGGACGGCAGCACAAAAAAGGGCCGCCCCCCTCGCAAGGAAAGCGGCCCACAAGATCTGCGGAGCGCGGATCAAAGGCTCTCGAAACGTGTGTGTTGCTGGACAACGGTGTTGCGTGAAACGCGCATCGGCAGCTGCGACTGGGTGACGATGAGGACGGCGGCCGATTGCACCACAGGGACGAAAAACGATCCCGGTGTCTGTGCCGGTCGCCCACCACTGCCGGCGACCGGTGGGCTTTGGCGCCGCCGCTTAAAACTTTTGCCAATGACCATCGCCAACGGTCGACGTGGTTGCACTGACCGCCACGCGCCGCGGTTCTGCCGCGGCCACGGCAGCACGTGCAGCTGGGCGCGTTGCCGGCCGCTGGTGGCTCACGGCCCCGGCGATGGCTGACAACTTGCGTGCCACCGGCGCGTTCGCATCGACCTTGAAGACCGCCACCGCTTCGGTGAGTTGCTGTGCCTGTTCTTCCATCGCGCGCGCGGCGGCAGTGGCTTCTTCCACCAGGGCAGCGTTCTGTTGGGTGGCCTCATCCATCTGCGTGACGGTGAGGTTGACCTGTTCGATGCCGGCCGATTGCTCCTGCGATGCAGCAGAAATTTCCCCCATGATGTCGGTGACGCGCTGCACCGACGAGACGATTTCGGCCATGGTGCGGCCGGCCTGGTCCACCAATTGCGAGCCGTCGGTGACGCGCTGCACCGATTCGCCGATCAGGTCCTTGATCTCCTTGGCGGCGGCAGACGAACGCTGCGCGAGCGTGCGCACTTCACTGGCTACCACCGCAAAGCCGCGGCCTTGCTCGCCGGCACGTGCCGCTTCCACTGCCGCATTCAAGGCCAGGATATTGGTCTGGAACGCGATGCCGTCGATGACGCTGATGATGTCGGCGATTTTCTTCGACGAGGCCTGGATGCCAGCCATGGTGTCGACCACCTTGCCGACGACCTCGCCACCTTGCGAGGCCACGCTGGCCGCACCGATCGCCAGTTGATTGGCCTGGCGCGCACCTTCGGCATTCTGCTTGACGGTCGAGGTGAGCTCTTCCATCGAGGCCGCGGTTTCTTCCAGGTTCGCGGCCTGCTGTTCGGTACGTTGCGACAGGTCGTTGTTGCCTGCGGCGATTTCGCTGGCGGCCGCATTGATCGAGACCGCCGAGGTCTGGATGCGCCCGACGATACCGGCCAGTTGCGTGGCGGTGGCATTGGCGTCGTCGCGCATCTGTGCGAAGACGCCCTGGAAATCGCCGTCCATGCGCGCGGTCAGATCGCCCGCGGCAATCGCCTGCAACATGCCCGACAGCGATTGCAGGCTGCCATCGGCCGTGGCCATCAGTTGATTGAGGCTTTCGACCATGATGCGGAAGTCGTACTGGAACTGTGTCGCATCGCCACGTGCACTGAAGTCGCCGGCCGCAGCGGCTTGCGCGAGCTGCTTGATCTGCTGATTCATCGCTGCCAGGTTGCGTTTGACCTGCGCCATGGTCTCGGTGAGTTTGGCTTGTTCGCCGGGCAGGGCATCCATGTCGTCGTTGAGGTCGCCGATCGCGTAACGGCCCATGATCTGTGCCAGGCGTGCGGTGACCTTGACATGGCTGTCGACCAGCGCGTTGGTGTCGCTGGCCATGCGGCCGTACTCGCCAGGCAATGCGCCGGCATCCATGCGGAAGCTGACCTGGCCGGCATCGTGGCGCTTGGCCATGTCCAGCTGGGCGGTGATCAGGTTGCGCACCTGCGATTGCATCTTGTCCATGGCCTGCAGCAGGCGGCCGGTTTCGTCGCTGGCATCGCTGTGCACGGCGTTATCGAGTTTGCCGTCGGCAATCGCTTCGGCGGCGCGGGTGGCGCGGCTCAGCGGCCGGGTGAGGCTGCGGGTGATCAGCAAGCCCAGGGTGCCGCTCAGCAATACCACCATCAGCGAACCGCCGACCAGCAACTTGCGCGAATCGTCCATCGACTGCAGTGCCACTTCGGCTGCTTCGGAGGCGAGCTTGTCCTGCAGTGCGATGTTCTCGGCGATCTTGTCCTGCCACTTCTCCAACGCGGGCGCGGCTTTGGTAAGCAGCAACGGCAACGCCTGGTCGCTATGGCCGGACATCACCAGGTCGATGATCTTGTTGTTCATGCCACGCACTTTCGGTGTGAGACTATCGATCTCGGCGCGGATGCCGTCGCTCTGTGGCACAGACGGCATCGCATACAGCGCATTACGCGCTTTTGTGTAGTCAGCGCGTGCCTGTTTGATGGAGGCGATGAATTTCAGATTGTCTTCGTTGCTGGTCGGCAACACCACATTGCGTACCTCCGAGGCGATGACGTAATTGGCATTCATCATGTCGTTGGAGAGGCGGATCTTGGTCATGTTCTGGTGTACCAGGGCATCCACCAGCGCACGGGCAGAGGTCAGCCCGCGATAGCCGATGAAGGCGATGAACCCGGACAGCAGGATCAGCACGGTGAATGCGGCAGCCAGGCGCGGCCCGACATTGAAGCGCAATAAAACAGAGGTCATAGGATCGCTCGACTCAAGAGGGTGGGGGGGCGGTTGCGTCGACAAGCCAGCAAGGCGCGTTGCGCTGGCGTCTGCTTGTCATCACGACCTCTGGTAACGGCGCGAGTTGCAGTCGATTGAGTCGGCTGGGCAAGCTGGTAAAGCGGATTCTCAGACACGTGATGGGCGCGTGTGGATGAGCGCTATCTTATGTCCGGACTAAGCAGAATTCTGCGTTTCTGCCGTTGGAAAATGCTGTTTTCGGTGAATCCGTGCGAGCGCAAAAATTGTCGGTTTGCGTTGGCTTCACATGTTGCACACGTCGCACGCCGTGGCTGCGCGCCGGACGCTGCGTTCGCGCATTGCCACGACAGCCGTTTGATACGGACTGTCGTGGCGATGCTGTCGCGATCAGAACGTCTGCGCGATCAGAACTCCTGCCAATCGGCCAGATCCGTGGCCGATGTGGCGTTGTTCGTCGCGCTGCGACGGGGCGATGCGGCCGCCGCGGTGACGCGTGCTGCCGGGCGCGGTGCGATGCGGGCATTGGCCGGTGCGCTGGCAATGGCCGACAACTGGCGCGCCACCGGTGCATGCGCGGCCACCTTGAAGACCGCCACCGCTTCAGTCAGCTGCTGGGCCTGTTCTTCCATCGCACGTGCGGCGGCGGTGGCTTCTTCCACCAAGGCGGCGTTCTGCTGGGTGGTTTCGTCCATCTGGGTCACGGTCTGGTTGACCTGCTCGATACCGGCATACTGTTCCTGCGAGGCTGACGAGATCTCGCCCATGATGTTGGTGACGCGCTGCACGCTGGCAACGATCTCGGCCATGGTGGAGCCGGCCTGATCGACCAGCGTTGCGCCTTGCGTGACCTTCTCGACCGAGTCGTCGATCAGGTGCTTGATCTCCTTGGCGGCGCCGGCCGAACGCTGCGCCAGCGTGCGCACCTCGGAGGCGACAACTGCAAAACCACGGCCCTGTTCGCCGGCACGCGCCGCTTCTACTGCCGCGTTCAAGGCCAGGATGTTGGTCTGGAACGCGATGCCGTCGATGACGCTGATGATCTCGGCGATCTTCTTGGACGAGCCCTGGATGTCGGACATGGTGGTGACCACTTTCGCCACCACATCGCCGCCTTGCGAGGCGACCGCAGCGGCGCCGATGGCGAGCTGGTTGGCCTGGCTGGCGTGTTCGGCGTTCTGCTTGACGGTGGAGGTGAGCTCTTCCATCGAGGCCGCAGTTTCTTCCAGATTGGCGGCCTGCTGTTCGGTGCGCTGCGACAGATCCTGATTCCCGGAGGCGATTTCGCCCGAGGCCAGACCGATCGCGTCGGCCGCGATCTGGATGCGGCCGACGATGCTGGCCAGTTGTTCGGCGGTGGCATTGGCATCGTCGCGCATCTGCGCAAACACGCCCTGGTATTGGCCGCTCATGCGCGCGGTGAGGTCGCCGGCAGCGATCGACTGCAACAAGCCCGAAAGCGATTGCAGGTTGCCGTCTGCGGTAGCCATCAAGGTATTGAGGCTTTCCACCATGATGCGGAAATCGAACTGGAACTGCTCGGCATTGCCGCGCGCGGTGAAGTCGCCGTTGGCCGCGGCCTGCGCCAGCTGCTTGATCTCGGTGTTCATGGTCGACAGGTTGTGCTTGACCTGATTCATCGCTGCGGTGATGGCCACCTTCTCGCCGGGCAGCTGCGGCATGTCTTCGGACAGGTCGCCGATGGCATAACGCTCGATCAGGTGGATGGTCTGCATCTTCACCTTGATGTGCGCAGCCACCAGCTCGTTGGTGTCATTGGCCATGCGGCCGAAATCGCCCGGGAATGCGCCGGCATCCATGCGGAAGCTGATCTGGCCTTCTTCATGGCGCTTGGCCATGCCCAGCTGTGCGGCAATCAGATTGCGCAGCTGGCCCTGCATGTTGTCCATGGCGTGCAACAGGCGGCCGGTCTCGTCGTTGGACTGCGCGCTGACGTCGTTGTCCAGATTGCCTTGGGCAATGGCTTCGGCAGCGCGGGTGGCACGCGTCAGCGGAACCACCAGGCTGCGGGTGATCAGCCATGCGAGCATACCGCTGATCAACACCACCGCCAGGCCGCCAGCAATCAACATGGCGCGGCCGCGCGTCATCGCCGTGGTGGCGACCGCATTGGCTTCCTGAGCGCGCTGGCGCTGCAGCGCCGAATATTCCAGCAGTGCGTCCTGCCATGCCTGCGTGGCCGGTGCGGCATGCTGCAACAGCAGGGGCATGGCTTGGGCCGTCTTGCCCCCGAGGTCCAGATCGATCACCTGCTGGTTGAGCGCGCGCGCGGTCTTGCTGTTGGCATCGATCTTGTCGCGAATCGCCTGGGCCACAGGCGTTGCCGAGAAGACGTAGAGCTTGTCGTGTGCATCATTGTAGATGCGGCTCTGCTCTTCGATGATCGACACGAAGTGTTGATTTTCGTCGTCTGGCGTCGGCAGCACGACGTTGCGCAGCTGCACCGCGATGACCGACACCGCGTCGTTCATTTCCTGCAGATGCCGGACGATGACCATGTTGCGGTTGATGAGCGTATCCAGACTCTGGCGCGCCTGTGCCAGCGTATACAGGCCAGCGACGACCAGGGCGCACGACAGCAGGATCAGTGTGCCGAAGGCAAAGCCCAGGCGCTTGCCGACGTTGTAGCGTTGAAGAAGAGCAATCATGTTGGGATCTCGAGAGCGATGGACAGGAAAGGGGTATGCGCTGGGCGGGGCAGCCGTACCGGGTACGCTGGTGGCGCCGATGCGGGCGTGCGTCGAACCGATCCATCGAGCGCTGCGACATCAAAGGGTCGCAACGCTAACGATTGCAGGGCAAGTACGCGTGCTTGAGGTTGTTAACGGCACCTTGCCGTGCGGCTGAATTAGCTAGACTGCGGACGTATGGTCAGGCGTCACCGAGGTGAGCGTGGTGTGCACAACCGCTTGAAATGCCTGCCCAGAGAGGCATCTCTTTTGTTTTCGAGACATTTGCTTTCACTTTTTTCTCACGCGCTTGATGGGGGTAAGTGCTCGAAATCCAGTGCGGCGCGGCGTGTGATTTGCATCTGTGCATCTCGCAAGCTGATCGACGCCTGCCCGCTTGTAGAAGCAGCGTTTCAAGGCAAACCCACCGCCAGGCGTTGCATCAGGCCGCCTGGCCCAGGCGGCGAAACGCAGGCCCGGCCTGCAACTGGAACACCGAGACCGCATCGCGCAATTGCTGCGCCTGTTCTTCCATCGAACGGGCGGCAGCGGTGGCTTCTTCCACCAGCGCGGCATTCTGCTGGGTGGCCTGGTCCATCTGCGCGACGGTCTGGCCAACCTGTTCGATGCCTTGCGACTGCTGCTGCGAGGCCTCGCTGATCTCATGCATGATGGTGGTGGCGTTCTGCACCGCATCGACGATGTCCTGCATGGTACGACCGGCCTGGCCCACCAACTGGCTGCCGTGTTCGACCCGGCTGACCGAGTCCTTGATCAATTGCTTGATCTCTTTTGCCGCACCGGCAGAGCGTTGCGCCAGCGTGCGCACTTCACTGGCCACCACGGCAAAACCACGGCCTTGTTCGCCCGCACGCGCCGCTTCCACCGCCGCGTTCAAGGCGAGGATATTGGTCTGGAAGGCGATGCCGTCGATGACGCTGATGATGTCGGCGATTTTCTTGGATGCAGCCTGGATGCCGGCCATGGTGCCCACGACCTCACCCACCACCGCACCGCCTTGCGAGGCGACCGTGGCCGCACCGACCACCAGCTGGTTTGCGCGGCGCGCATGCTCGGCGTTGTTGCGCACGGTGGAGGTGAGTTCTTCCATCGAGGCAGCGGTTTCTTCCAGATTGGCCGCTTGCTGTTCGGTGCGTTGCGACAGGTCCTGGTTGCCGGTGGCAATTTCGCTGGCAGCGTCGTTGATGGCATTGGTGGACTGCTGGATGCGCCTGACGATATTGGCCAGCTGGGTCACAGTGGTATTGGCGTCGTCGCGCATGCGCGCGAACACGCCATGGAAGTCGCCGTGCATGCGGGCGGTGAGGTCGCCCGCCGCGATCGCCTGCAGTACCGTCGACAGCGCGTGCAGATTCGCATCGGCGGTGGCCATCAACTGATTGAGGCTGTCCACCATCGCACGGAAATCGTACTGGAAGCGCTGTGCGTCGCCGCGCATGCTGAAATCGCCATTGGCTGCGGCCTGCGCAAGCAGCTTGATCTCGCTGTTCATCGCCGACAGGTTGGCCTTGACGGTATCCACGGTGTCGGTAAGCACGGCCTTTTCGCCAGGCAGGCGCTCCATGTCCTGGCTCAGGTCGCCGATGGCATAGCGCGACATGATCTGCGCAAGTTTCATCTTGACCGCGATGTGCGAGCCCACCAGCGCGTTGGTGTCGCGCACCATGGTGGCGTAGGCACCGGGGAAACTGTCTGCCTGCATGCGGTAGCTGATCTGGCCGGCATCGTGGCGCTGCGCCATTTCGCTTTGCGCGCTGAGCACGCGCTGCAGTTGTTCTTGCATCTGGCGCATGGTGTCGAGCAATTGACCGGTTTCGTCGCGGCCGGCGGCACTGACCTGATCGTCCAGTTGGCCCTGCGCGATATTGGCGGCCACCGTCGCGGCGCGGAGCACATTGCGCGTCAGGCGCGACAAGGTATACCAGCACAGCGCGGCGATCAGCAGCGCCAGCACCGACAGGCCGGCGATCGCTTGCCACATCGCGTTGCGTGCGTCGACCAAATGACGTTCGGACTGCCGCTGCAGCGCCTGCAGGGAGACACTGCTGAGTTCCCGCATGGTCTGGCCAAGCGCATCGAGCGCGGCATTCCACTGAGCGTCTGCCTTGGCATCGCTGCCGTCCAAGGCGGACCCCAGCGCGACCAGTGCGGCGCTTGCCTGTGTGGCCTCGGCCTTGGCGGCATCGGCCAGCGCGGGGTCGGGCTGTTCCAACAAGCCCATCGCCTTGTCCAGCTCATGCCGGAAACGCACATGGTTTCGGGCGAGTTGATCGAGCTGCTCGCGCAGCATGGCGCGGCTGTCGCCCGCCTGCGAGGGGTCGCTGGCGGCGTCTAGACGGGTCAGCGATTCGGTAGTCTCGGGGCTGTAGATCAGCGTGGACACCACCAGGTGGTAGCTCTCGATGTACGGGGTGTAGACCAGCTGGCTGTCGTCGCGCAATGCATCGAGCGCGGCAAAGGCCTGTTCGCTCACAGCGGCGTAGCCCTCCGCAGTGGCACCGGCAACATGGCGCTGCTGCAGGGCCAGCAATTGCTTCTGGCTGCGTTCGAAGCCGGGCAGGCTGGCCGTGGTGGCGAGCAGTTGGCTGAGATCGCGCTCGGCGCGCTGCGCGGCGTCTTTGGCGGTGCTGCCGCCATCCACATGGGCTGCGTGCAGGTCGGTGATCAGGCCCAGCATTTGGCCAAGCGGCGCGTAGCTGCGCAATTCGTTGCTGCTGATGGCGACACTTTCGTTGAGCTTGCCGCTATAGAGCAGCACCGGAATGACCAGCCCCACCAACGCAAGCACGCCGATCATGCCCAGTTTCCTTGCGATGGCCAGGTCGTCCCAACGGCTGGTCCAGCGGCGTGGCGAAGCTGGAATGGTCTGCGGCAACAGCGTGGGCGAGGTGGTCATCGATACGTCTCGTGGAGATAAGTAGGCTATCGGCTAACGACGTGTACGCCTTTAGCGGGTCGGCATCGCTGTCGACCAGTCCGGTTCAGTCAGTGCTGGCGATCTGTTCAGAACTCTTGCCAGCTACTGTCATTGCTCGGCGCGGCGACCACCGCGCGCAGCCTGGCGGCGGGAGCGCGGCCGGCTGCCACCGCCGTCGTCGGGAGCGCAGGAGCCGCTGCCGGGAGTCGTGATGCTGCACGCGATGCCTGCGATGCATCGCTGCTGTCGGTCTTGAAGACCGCCACGGCCTCGGTCAATCCGAGCGCCTGTTCTTCCAGTGCGCGTGCGGCGGCGGTGGCTTCTTCCACCAGCGCGGCGTTCTGTTGGGTGGTTTCGTCCATCTGGGTGACGGTCTGGTTGACCTGCTCGATGCCGGCCGACTGTTCCTGCGAGGCGGCAGCGATTTCGCCCATGATGTCGGTGACGCGCTGCACGCTGGTCACGATCTCAGCCATGGTGGTGCCGGCGCTGTGCACCAGTACCGAACCTTCGGCCACGCGCTGCACCGAATCGTCGATCAGGCTCTTGATCTCCTTGGCCGCTGCGGTGGAGCGCTGCGCAAGCGTACGCACTTCGCTGGCCACCACGGCAAAGCCGCGGCCTTGTTCGCCGGCGCGCGCCGCTTCCACCGCGGCGTTGAGTGCCAGGATGTTGGTCTGGAACGAGATGCCATCGATGACGCTGATGATGTCGGCGATCTTCCTGGACGAAGATTCGATCCCGCTCATGGTCTGGACCACCTTGCTGGCAATCTCGCCGCCTTGCGAAGCAACGCGGGCGGCGCCGATGGCGAGCTGATTGGCCTGCCGTGCGCTTTCGGCGTTCTGCTTGACGGTGGAGGTGAGCTCTTCCATCGAGGCAGCGGTTTCTTCCAGGTTGGCGGCCTGTTGTTCGGTACGCTGTGACAGATCCTGGTTGCCGGCGGCGATTTCGCCGATGGCCGCGCCGATGTTGCCGGCCGCGCCCTGGATCCGCACCACGATGCGCGTGAGCTGTTCGGTGGTGGCGTTGGCGTCGTCGCGCATCTTGGCGAACACACCGTGGAAGTTGCCGTGCATGCGGGCGGTGAGATCGCCGGCGGCGATGGACTGCAACAGCGCCGACAAGGTGCCCAGGCTGGTGTCGCTGACCTCCATCATCGCGTTGAGGTCTTGCACCATGCGCAGGAAATCGTGCTCGAAGCGCTGCGCATCGCCGCGTGCGCTGAAGTCGCCGGCCGCTGCCGCGCTGGCCAGGCGCTTGATCTCGGTATTGATCGCCAGCAGGCTGCCTTTGGCCGCATCCATCGATTCGTGCAGCACCGCGCGGCTGCCCGGCAGGCGTCGTGCATCGCGGCGCAGATCGCCGCGGGCGTATTCGTTGAGCACTTCGATGGCATCGACGATGGCGTCCAGGTGCTCGAACATCATGGTGTTGATGCCCTTGCTCAGCTCGCCATACACGCCGGGGAAGTCCTGTGGCATGCGGTGGCTGATGTCCTTGTCGGCGTGCAGCTCGATCATCCGCGTGGTTTCGCTGGAGAAACGTTGCAACTGCGTCTGCATCTTGGCCATGGCGCTGAGCAGCCGGCCGGGCTCGTCGGTGGCGGTGGTGTGCACATTGCTATCCAGGCGGCCCTCGGCGATGGCCTCGGCGGCACGGGTGGCGCGGTTCAAGGGCTGGGTCAGGCTGCGGGTGATCAGCCAGGCCAGCAGGCCACTCATCAAAATGACCGCAATACCGCCGGCGATCAGCAACGCCCGGCCATAGTCCATAGCGGTATTGGCATCGTCATAAGCCGCGGCGCCAAGGCTGCGCTGGCGCGCAGCGTACGCATCGAGTGCGGCCTGCCATTGTTGGTTCGCCGGTACCGCCTGCTGCATCAACACCTTGAGTGCCTCATCGGGCTTGTAGTTCAAGCCCAGGTCCATGACCTGCTGATTGGCGATACGCGCTTTTTCGCGCGCAATATCAATCTTCCGACGCATCTCCGCGCCGGTAGCGTTGGACGGCGGGCGTGCGTAGAGCTTTTCGCGGTTTTGGTTGTAGTTCTGCCGCTGTTCCTCGATCACCTTGGCAAAACCGAGGTTCTCTTCCTGCGTGGTCGGCAGCACGATGTTGCGTAGATTAATCGCAATGTCTGCACTGGCGCTGCGCATCTCGCCGATATATTCGAGGATCGCCATATTGTGTTTGACGATCGACTCCATGCGCCCGCGCGCTTGCGCCAGGGTCATCAGGCCAGCGGCCAGCAGGCAGCAGGAGAGCAGGATCAGAAAGCCGAATGCGGCCGAAAGGCGGATGCCGACATTATAGCGTTGGAGAAAGCCGATCATGAAACATACCTGCCGGGAAGGAGGAGAAGGAGGCGGTTCGAGGCAAACGGCGGCAGCCTCACGATCAAGGTCGGCACCCGCTGCAAGCTAGGACGGCCACGTGACGCCTGGCGCTGGCACTGGTAGCCCGCGTCGGCTCCGTCCCGATGCAGGGCAGGTAGCGGCGACCGGGTCGTATACTTGAGCTCGACATTCAGATTTTGTTATAGCTGGCATCGTTCACGGAGGCGGGCAGCGACGTTTGCCGATGCAAGGCCATGCCGGGTGAGGTGCCGCGGCGATGAACGCGCGTGCGCAGGGAAGGGCGCTCGACATGCATGCCGGTCGTGGCGCCAGTGCGGCCTTGTGGCTGGCGTTCCGGTTGGTCTCGGAAAGCGACTAATCAGAAAGTGCGCCAGCTAGCCGACGCGTGCCGGCGGCATCGACTGCAGGCGAGAGTCGCCTTGGCGGTTCGACGTCATCCAGGCGCAGCGGTCTGGCCCATCGCCAGCGGGCCGCCAATGCAACGAGAGACCGAGAAGGTGGAGCATCCGTTTCGAGTCATCAAACGCCAGTTCGGTTACGTCAAGGTGCGCTATCGCGGTTTGGCGAAGAACACCGCGCAGGTGCTGACGCTGTTTGCGTTGTCGAACCTGTGGATGAAGCGAAAGCAGTTGATGCCTGCCGTGGGGAAGGTGTGCCTGTAACCCGGGGAATTCCCACGGAAAACGCCAGAAATGGCGAGAAACCCGAGGCTCCAAACGCGACTCTCCGGAACGATGCCACCTTCCGCCCTGTCAGGTCTCGTTGTTCAGACCTTCCCTAATGGAAGATGTCGCGAACTTTGGAAAGACAATGAGTCTAATAAACCAAATATCTTACCTGATTAGCCCCAT
>NZ_JFAQ01000081.1 GCF_001304695.1 Xanthomonas axonopodis | reverse complement strand
AAACTACTGCGCAGCCGCCAGGCGGGCGCGGCCGGTGCTCGGAATCCTCATGTACCCCTCGTACACTGCGCCGTCCACGCCCACCTGACGACCGCTCGCTACGTTTTGTTAGCCGCTCTTAAAGAAAGCTGGTATAGAACGCATCGAATTCGAATATATCAAGGGTGCCGGCACCCAGGACGAAGTTCTGGCACGCACCGTGGACAGTGCCACCGGCCGCACTAGCCTGGCGCGTGCAGAAGAAATGTATGAGCAATTGAATAAGCAATCGCAACGCATTTTTCAGGCGAACCCGCAAGCCAAAATTGCCTTCCACCTGGAAGGTTTCAGTCGCTGCGCTAGCCAGGTGCCGTTGCTGGCGCGGATAATCGATGCGCGCGGCATTCCCGATCCCGATGGCGGCATCAGCGGCATCGATGCAAACGGCCATCCCATCTACAACCGCTACCACCAGCCCCCCGGCCGCACCCCAATGAGCGTGGGCCTGTACGACCCGGTGCCCACCGGCTACATGGAGGTGTTCGACCGGCGCCTGCCGCCGTCGGTGGTGTCCGGCTTTCAGATCAGTGCGGCCGACGAGCGGCGCGGCATGTTTCCGGTCGATCAAACCCTGCAGCATGGCGTTTCCGAAGACGGCCGCTTCCTGCATGTCACCGTGGCCGGTGCGCATTCGGATATCGGCGGCACGTATCTGCGCGGTGGGCTGGGGGGGGCGCAGCCTCAACCTGATGACCGATTACCACAATGGCCTGCTCAGCGAGCCAATGCTGCCGCGCATGCACGAGCCGACCGATCCGCGCATGAACGTGATCCATCGCTCGGAAGAGGGCAATCCGCTGTTCCGCATCGCGCCGAAGGTGGACCGTGCCACGCCTGCCGGGCAGGTGCATCAACTCACCGCCGACTATGCGCGTTATGCGCAGCCGGGCGAGGTGGTGCACCTGCCGTTGCAGGGGGCCGATCCGCTGGACAGCGCATTGGCCCCCATCGCAGAGACCGCGCGCCCCGCGCAACGTACCGCGCAGGTCGACGATGCCGCGTTGACCGAGGGCGATGCGCTGACGGCACGCCTGCTGCGCGCACCCGGTGTCGAAGTCAGGCCCTATCCACCCCCGCTGCTCGACCGCCCAGGCATCAGGGCTGCCGGCGCCCTGGGCGTGGCGGCTACCTTCTACGAAGCGCAGCAATCCGGCGAGAAGATCGTCACGCTGCTCTCGCAGGACAACCCGCTGGCGGCACGCTCGGAGCTTGCGCATTTTGCCGGCCGCAATGTCGGCGGTTGGGCGGGCGGCACGGCGGCGGCCTACGCATTGGGGAGCTCAGGCGCCGGACCGATGGCCTTGATTGCCGCCGATGCGTATTTCATGAGCAAGGCCGGCGAAAAAGCCGCCGACCTGCTCGACAACCGCGCCATCTACACCCAGACCGACCGCAATGGCACGCAGTGGTCGTTCAACGGCACCGCGTGGGCACGCCAGGGCAAGGCCGACACCACCAATGATGGCGTGGACAACCCCACCGCCACGCAGGTTGTCGCCAGTTATGAAAAAGCGCGCGAACTCAACTACCAGGCCACCAACGCCGCCGCCGCGCTGGCGCTGAAGGATGCGCCCGCTCCGCAAAATCCGTATCGCCTGCCGGCCAGCGCCACCGATCCGCCCAGCTTGAGCACCGCCGACTGGGCGCGCGATCCCAACGATGGGCAATGGCGACGCACGGTACAAAGCGGTGTGGTTGCAGACGCCGACAGCGCTGTCTACCGCACCGATATCGCACCGCCACTGCGCGCGGCGGAACTGGACGCACAAGCGCAAGCCGTGATCGCCGGCAACATCGCCAACAGCCCCGGCGCGATTGCCGCGCGCTATGAGCTGGCGTATCAGCGCAGCGGCTGGGCGGCGGCTGGATTGCCGTTGTCGGAGACAGTACAACAGGCATTACCCAATCCAAACGCGTTGACCGCATCGGACGGCCAGCAGTATCGCCGCGCTGCCGACGGCCGCTGGGCCGGCGCCGCTGGCCCAGCAACAGGCAATGTCGCTTTGGAACTGGACACCACCCGCGCGATCCTGCAGCCGGCCCTGGCCGAGCATGCGCAGGCGGTGGCGGCCATCCGGCAGTCGCCGCCATCGCCGCAGGATCAGCAGCGCGAAGAAACGCTGTATCGCTATCGCATCGTCGGCACCGAATTGAAACCGGAGTGGCGCGAGGCGATCGATCTGGCGACCACGCGCACGCGCGCAGCGCATGGTCTTACCGGCGATGGCGCGATGAAACTGCAACGCGGCCCCACCGGTGCATTTGGCGCCGATAGTCCGATCACACATTTTCAACGCGATGCCGATGGGGTGGAACCTGTGGCTGCCGTGACTAGCAGTGATGACATTTGGCAAGCCTTGCGCGAGGTGCAGATGCGCGGGCAAGACCTCGCACCTACCGCTGAAACGCCGGCGCCATACATTGCTGCAGACACCGCGCAGCCGTCGCAGCCCCATGGCCCGCACGTTGCGACGCATACAGTGCCCGAGATCGCCACCTTGGCCACCGTCAACGTGCATGCGCCCGAGATCGACAGCGCGCCTGCGCCAGCCATGCCGGCCGCTTCGGCGCAAAGCGCGGCGCACGGCTTGCAGCCCGGCGACCGCGGCACCGAGGTACAGGCGCTGCAGGCCAGCCTGATCCAGCTGGGCATCAACACAGGGATCAAGACGCCAGTGGAGATCAACGGTACCTACGATCAGCCCACCCAGCGCGGCGTGCAGGCATTCCAGCTGCTGCACGGCATGGATGAAGTCACCGGGATCGCCGACCACGCCACACTGGCAGCGGTGCAACAACAGGCCAGCCTTGCCATCGCCCAGCGCGAGTTGGCGCAGCCACAGGCGCCTCTCGGGCTTGGCGCCCCGTCGCACGGTAGGATGGCCGCGCCTGCTGCCCAGCAAAGCGCAACCGCTGCAGAGCGCACGCCACCAGACCTGCATGCACAGCAACAATCGCAAGCGCTGGAACAGCAACGCCAGTGGCAATTGCAGCAGGACCAGCAGCTGCAATTGCAGCAACAAGAACAGGAACGCAAACAAGCACAACGCGCCGAAGACGAGAAGAGCCGTGATGCGCAGCACGACAAGGAACAGTCGGACACCGTCACGGCCACCGCTGATACGCCCGCCACCAGCACTGCGCGCCATGGCGAGCGCACGCAGCCTTCGCCCGGTTTGCTGCCCTACAGCGACCCCGCTCATCCCCGGCATGCGCTGTATGCGGATGTGCAGGAGCGGATGCAGGCGCAAGGCCACGCGTTTTCGGAGGAACGCCTGACCCAGATCACCGCAGCATTGAACGCGTCCTACTTCAAGCCGGACTGGAAGGGGGAGTTCTATGTGGCGCGCGACACCGTATTTGCGCTCAATTACGACCACCTGCTCGGCATCGCGCGCGTACAGATGCATGAGGCAGCGCCGTCGATCCAGGCCTCGATGGAAGTGGCGCAAGCCGGGGATCTGAAGCATGCGCAGATCAGCGAGAAAATTGCCCAGGACCGCATGCAGGCGCAAACACAAGCACAATCGGCGCCCAGCATGGGCATGTAACGCCTGCCGAATACTGGCGCGCCACCACGCGCGGCGGAATTGGATACACAAGGCCAAGCCGTCATTGCCCGCAATATTGCCAGCAGCTCCGGCGCGATTGCGACGCGCGGTTGCACCGATACGATAAGATTGCGCACGCGTTCGCTTCCAACACTCGCCGCTGTCTTTGCAGAAGGAAGAGCATATGAGCGATTCCCCCAAATTCCGTTACGCCGCCTTGGCGCGTCGTGTTGTCGAGGCGCACGCAGCGCAGCTGCTACGCGATCTACAGATCATCAACGAGCGCACGGTGCGCGAGCTTGGCCCGCTGCCGCATGGCGGGCTGCCGGTGCAGCCAAAGCGCAAGCCCAAGCGCGCGCCTTGGGACCAACCGGTGCAGGAACTGCCTGCACTGGATGACAATGCGCATACTGCGCCGCGCGTGCCCATGCCTGAGAGGAAAGACCCTGCCATGTCCAAGCCCATGCCTCCCTCCATTGAAAACGGCTTGCCTGCGCCTCCTGTGCCGCAGAAATTGCGTGAGCTACTGAAAGACTATCCCGAGTTGATTCAGCGCTTGCAGGATGTTCTCGACAATTACATCAGGAAGCCCAATCGACTAATGCCATTCGATGGGGCCATCTGGGCGCTGGAGGGAAGGCTTGGATCTTTCATCTCCGAAGCCCGCGAAGAACTCGAAGCCGCCTATGCCAGTGGGGATACTGCCGCGATTGAGAAGGCCGAGAAGAAGGACTTTGCTGTTGGATGCAGTCGCTTGAATATGGGTCCAATGGCTGACTTGGCCGCTTATTTTGAAGGAGCGCAAGGTCATGAGTGATTACGCGCTTGCCCATGATGAGCACAGGAAGATTCTCAATGAAAAAATCTTTCCAAGAAGTCTCTATATTACAAAAATCATCGTTCGATCATCCCAATGCCATCATCCTGGCAGGCCAACCGGGTTCAGGTAAGGGAGGGCTTGCCAAAGCAGCCGAGCTTGAGCTCAGCTGGGATGTAGTAAAGATCGATCCAGACGAATTACGCGACTTTCATCCCCAAGTAAAATCCCTCCGCAACGCCCACCCCTACACCTGGTCCGGCTACACCCACGCCGATGCCAGCCAGTGGGCCGACGAACTGCTGCAAGCCACCATCGAAGGCAGGAAGAACCTAATCTTCGACACCACGCTCAGCAATGGCCAATGGAGCGCGGAACTGATCAAGGATCTGCAATCGCGCGGCTACGACGTCGAGGTGCGTGCGATGGCCGCGCACAAGCTGGAAAGCGAGCATGGTGTCGATTTCAGATTCTCTCAACAACTGGATCAGGAAGGCTACGGCCGCTACGTCCCCGAAGGTGCGCGCGAGGCCATCTACACCAAGCTGCCGGTCAGCCTGGATACCGTGCACGCGCAGACCACGGCACCCATCCGTATCTTCAACCGCCAGGGTGCCGAGGTTTACGACAGCCGCACCGATGCACGTCCACCGGGGCAAGCATTGGAGCAGGCGCGCAATGCGTGGTTCAAGGATCCAGCGGTCACCCAAGCACTGCGCGAAAGCTGGCAACAACAAGCCGATTGGCACCGCGCTCTACCGGCGCATGTGCAGGACATCCCCAACGCCATCCCCGCCGTTCAGGAGCAAGTGCTTGCTGAGCACGCCGAGCTGCACGTCAGTGATGGCGTGAACAGCCGCCTGGAAGGCATCGCCACCATCGACGAACTTGTGCGGCCAGGTGCGCCGCCTGCACGCGTGCCTTTGCCAGAGCCCGAAATCCCAGGCGTGCGTCGCGCCGGGATGACGGCAGGGCTTGCGGGTTTGGGCGTCGCCGCGACCGCCTACGACGCATCACAAACAGGAGAGCGTGTTTTGGCACGCTGTTGGCACAAGACAACCTCACCGCTGCGCGCTCGGAAGCGCTGCACTTTGCTGCCCGAGGCGCGGGCGGCTGGGCGGGAGGCGCCGCCACCGCTGCCGTGGTTGGCACAACCGGCGCCGGTCCCGTCGCGCTGGTGGTGGCCGATGGTTATCTGTTCAGTGCCGCTGCCGACAAGGCCGCCACGCTGTGGGACAACCGCCAGATCCATACGCAAACCGACAAGCAGGGCGTGCGCTGGGAGTTCAACGGCAACCAGTGGCTGCGCCAGGAACACGCCGATCTGCCAAACGATGGCGTGGATGCACCGCACAAGCAGGCCATGTTCGCGCTGCCCGAAAAAGCACGCGAGCTGAACTATCACGCCAGTAGCGAAGCAACCGAGCAGGCGCTGGGCAAGGTGCAACCCACTAATCCCTATGTGCAGCCATCCAGTGAGGCAGATGCGGCGCATCTTTACGCACGGGAGTGGCGGCACGATCCGGCAAGTGGCCAGTGGTCACGGATGATCGCCGACGAAGTCGATCGGAACGATCGGCCCATCTGGACGGTGGACGCGGCAAGCCCCGAGCGCACTGCGGCGTTGGACCAGCAGGCAGCGCAGGTGGTGGACGCCAACATTGCCCGTGGCGCGGCGGCAATGGCGGCAACCTATGAGGCTGCCTATCGGCGCAATGGCTGGGAGGATGTCGGCCCCGTGCCAGCGGCCGTGCAAGCGGCCTTGAACCCGGACGCGCTGCAGGCATCGGACGGCAGGCAGTATCAGCGCGATGCGCAGGGCCAGTGGCGGCATGACGGTATTGCTGCCGAAGGCAATGTTGCCCTGGAACTTGCCGCAACGCGCGAACGCCTGCAACCGGCGTTGGCGCAGCATGCGCAGGCATTGGCACAGATGCCCGCGCGGCAAACGCCAACGCCACAGCAACAAGATCATGCCAATACCGAAGCGACCTATGCCGCCTATGGCGTTGCTCCCAATGCCCAGACTGCAAGCGCGATCCAGCTTGCGGTGCAGAAGACCCGTGAGGCAAACGGGATTGATGCAGCAACCAGCTCTTTGGCATTGGAGCGCGATGCGACCGGCCAATACTCGGTGGACAGTCCCATCCAGCATTTGAGCCGTGACGCCGATGGTGTAGTGTGCGTTGCGGCAACCACCAGCACTGATGAGATCCGGCAAGCACTTGGGCAGGTGCAGGCACGCGGGGAGGAACCGGCGCCAGCGCGCAATGCACCGCCCGAGCAGGAAATCGCGGCTGACGCAGCCCTGCGCCCCGGCGACCGTGGCACCGAGGTGCTGGCGCTGCAGGCCAACCTGATCCAGCTGGGCATCAACACAGGGATCAAGACGCCAGTGGAGATCAACGGTACCTACGATCAGCCCACCCAGCGCGGCGTGCAGGCATTCCAGTTGATGCATGGTATGGATGAAGTCACCGGGATCGCCGACCACGCCACACTGGCAGCGGTGCAACAACAGGCCAGCCTTGCCATCGCCCAGCGCGAGTTGGCGCAGCCACAGGCGCCTCTCGGGCTTGGCGCCCCGTCGCACGGTAGGATGGCCGCGCCTGCTGCCCAGCAAAGCGCAACCGCTGCAAAGCGCACGCCACCAGACCTGCATACACAGCAACAATCGCAAGCGCTGGAACAGCAACGCCAGTGGCAATGGCAGCAGGACCAGCAGCTGCAGTTGCAGTCCGAGCAACAACAGCGCCACCAGCAGGAGCAAGCGCAACGCGCCGAAGACGAGAAGAGCCGCGATGCGCAGCGCGACAAGGAACAGTCG
>NZ_JFAQ01000080.1 GCF_001304695.1 Xanthomonas axonopodis | reverse complement strand
TAGAGTGGCTAACAAAACGTAGCGAGCGGTCGTCAGGCGGGCGTGGACGGCCCGCAGGAACCCGGAGTGTACAAGGGGGGGTACATGAGGATTCCGAGCACCGGCCTCGCCCGCCTGGCGGCTGCGTAGTAGTTTTGTTAGCGCTCTAAGTGCTGGTCGTGGTCGATGCAGCGCCAGTGGTGCGGGTGTCTGCGGCGCTGTGTGTCGTGGCACGCGGTAGTGCCATGCCGCGTTGTGACGACGTGGGTAAGCACCCACGGCGTGGGCACGGTTGAAGGAACGGCACGAGCGATTGCTTGTCGCGCGCCACCAGCGCGCACGTCAGCACACCCGCCCAACCCAGCCCACAACCATTACACGCTGCCAGGCCACTCCAGCAACATCGCTGGCGGTAATTGCATGCGCCTGCATGCGCGCGCAGACAGTCCGTCGCGCAAGGCCGTGCGGAACAGCGGCGACAGGCTGCGCAGCAACCGTGCCGATGCGCGCGCCTGCGCGCGTTGGGTGACGGTGCGGCCGAGCATGTCGCTGGCCCAGCCGGGCAACAGGGCCGTGCCGGCGCCGAGAAACACTCCGCGCGACAGGCCGGCGGCCGGCACCGGCAGCTGGATGCTGGTGAGGATGTCGAGCACCTCGCGCGAGCGCGCGTCCATGCGTAACTCTCCAAGCACCGCTGCGAAATATGCATCCACCTGCGCCTCGCTGGCCGGCACGTCGGCTGCACCCAGCGCTTCGGCCACGCGTCGCGCCTCGTCGTAATAGCGGTCGGCGATGGCAGCCGGCACCTGGCGGCAATAACGCCGGCATCCCTGCAAAAACCCATAGGCCTCGGTGACATGCACCCAGGTGAGCAACTGCGGGTCGTTGGCTTCGTAGGGCACACCGTCGGCAGTGTGGCCGCGGATATGCGAGTGGATCTTGCGCACGCGCGCAATCAGCTGTTCGGCTTCCGCACGTGGTGCGTAGGTGGTGCCGGCGACGAAGTTGGTGGTGCGCCGCAGCCGCCCGATCAAATCGGTACGGAAGTTGGAATGGTCGTAGACCCCGGCCAGCGCGCGCGGATGCAACAACTGCAACATCAATGCGCACAGTCCACCGGACAGCATGCCCGGAAATTCGGAGTGGATGCGCCAGGTGATGCTGTCGGGCCCGAAGATGCCGGGGTCGCCCAGCGGCTGATCGTATTCGATGGTGCTCTGACCACGCGGAAACGCATTGAGCACCCAGCGGTGGATCTGTTTGGCGGCGGGGGCGGTAAGAGTGCGCAGGACGGCTGACATGCGGCCATGATACGCAGCGCATCTGCAACGCCAGGTCAGCGTCGCGCAGGCCGGCGTCCACTCATGAATCGGCTGGATGACGGCGACCAGACGTTGACGGTCATCGTGACCGCGGACCGGGAGGATGTGACCTGGCATCCGGATGGGCATTGATCAGCCGGGCACTCACAACCCCTGAACTTTCTGCAAGCAGGCTCGTCATCGCGCCAACGATCTACCCTTCCAGCATGTCTGGCACGCCAGCTTGCCGATCCCCGCGAACCCGGCAATTGCCGCAGCGCCGAGTGTGCAGTGCAGCAAGATCGAAGGCGCAGCACGGGCATGCCGCGGCGGCATTGCAGTAAAACCGCTTGAATTCAGCAATTTGTGCGCGTCTGCGCAGAATTGCACGGCCAACGCTTGGCTTGGGGCATTGCCATGCACAGCGAAAGTGCTAGAACTAAGGCCGTGCCACGACGCACTGCTTCGCCAGCACGTTGCGGACGCTCCAGGGCACCGGCCGCGGCCAGTGCAGCAAGTCGTTCGTACCAGCCATCCGTTAGGAGCTTGTCATGATCGCTTTGTTCCAGGGTTTAGGCCTGCTATTGCAGGACAACGCACTCCATCGGCTCCCCTTCGACGAGCAGGTCGCTCATTGGCGCGACAAGACCGACGCGCAGCTCGACGAAGAGCTCTCGCTGCTCAAGGTGGCCAAAAAGCAGTGGGTGATCGCCTCGATCATCGGCTGGCAGGCGATTTCGCTGATATTGCTGGGCGTGATCACCCACCAGTTGTGGCAGAACGACTACCACCTGACCTTCAGCCGGGTGGTGATCATCTTCACCTCGTGGGCGTCGATCCTGTTCGTGATGTGGTACATCGCCGACCTGTTCGACCACAGCGCCGGTTTCGAACGCTGGTTACGCGCCTTCAACAGCCGCGCGCGGGTGACGCCGGACGCCGACGCGGTCGAGTGCGTTGCCGACGCGCTGGACATGACGCGCCGCTACCCGGAGGTGCTGCGCTACAAGCAGGAGGTCACGTCCAAGCGCGAGTTGCGCCACGAGGACATCGTCAACATGCGCGAAATGGGCCGGCTACGCCGCTATACCGAACTGCTGCGCGAACTCGACCGCTTCGATGGCGCGCCACGACTGGTGGTCAATTCCTGACCGGCACCAGCATGGCGATGCAGCGACGCGTTGACTGAAAGACACGCGACCTGCAGCAATGATTCGGCTGCAAACAAGAATGGCCGGTGCGCACTGCGCCGGCCATTCTTGTTTATTCCCAGCGGCGACTGCCAGCCGGTTGCCGGTAGTCGGCGCCGGCTAGCGTCGGTGACCACTCACGCCTGCGCAACCGCCTTCTCCACCGAGGGAGTCCGCCAGCCGCTGCGCTCGCCCCAGACGTAGAACACCGCGCCCACTGCGGCGACCACGGCCAGGTCGGTGCCGTAGCTGAGGTAGCCGTGGCCACCGAAGTCGGTGCTGCCGGCCCACGAGACCAGGGCGATGGTGGGCAGGTAGCAGATCATCCAGGCCGCGCCCTTGAGATTGCGGCGCAGGTCCGGCCAGCCTTGCTTGGCCTGGTAATAGCAGTACACCGGCAACGCCACGACCATCAGCAGGATGATCTCGCCGGTCAGCGGCCAGCGCGCCCAATACAGCAGTTCGGTGGCCATCACGAAGGCCACGCCGGCCAGGACCGGCAGTGCGGCGACACGCAGCGGGCGATGCAGCTCCGGCGCGTGCCGGCGTAGCGCCATCGCGCTGATCGGGCCGGTGAGATAGGAAATGATGGTGGCCACCGAGATCACGGCCGCCAGCGTGCCCCAGCCGCGGAAGAAGAACAGGAACACGAACGACACGGCCAGGTTGAAGAACATCGCCATCCGCGGCACGCCCCAGACCGGGTGCAGCTTGCCCAGCGCGGCCGGCATGGTGCCGTTCTTTTCCATGCCGTAGACCATGCGTGCAGTGGTCGCGGTATAGGTGATGCCGGTACCGCTGGGGCTGACGAACGCATCGATGTAGAGCAGCATCGCCAGCCAATGCAGGTTGACGATGATGGCCAGCTCGGCAAACGGCGAGCGGAAATCGATGCCGTGCCAGCCGGCCTTGGCCAGCAGATCCGGCGGCACGGCACCGATGTAGGCCACCTGCAGGATCACGTACACCACCGTGGCCAGCGCGATCGAACCCAAGACTGCGAACGGAATGCTGCGGCCGGGGTTACGCGCTTCGCCAGCCAGGTTCACCGGGCTCTGGAAGCCATTGAAGCTGAAGACGATACCGGCAGTGGCCACCGCCGTGAGCACCGCAGCCAGGTCGAGCACGTACGCATCGCCGTGAATGCCGACGCTGAAGTTTTCGCTGTGGAAACCGCTGGCGATCAGCGCCACGCCGGTGGCGGCAGGCACCACCAGCTTGAACACCGTGATCAGCGTGTTGGAGCGCGCGAACAGCTTGACGCTCCAGAAATTCAAAAAGAAATACACCAGCACCAGCACCGCCGAAATCAGCAGGCCGGGCAACGACAGCTCACCTGCCCCTCCAGGCGCCTGCACATACAACCCTTGCGCCCAGGCCCATGGCCAGGACGCCATGTATTGCACCGAGGCCTCGGCCTCGACCGGGATCACCGAGACGATGGCGATCCAGTTGGCCCAGCCGGCAATGAAGCCCACCAGCGAGCCGTGCGAATAATGGCTGTAGCGCACCATGCCGCCGGACTCGGGGAACATGGCGCCGAGCTCGGCATACGACAGCGCGATGGTGGTGATGATCGCCGCGCCCAGAATCCAGGCCCAGATCGCGCCGGGGCCGGCCAGGCCGGCCGCGCGCCAGGCGCCGAACAGCCAACCGGAACCAATGATCGAGCCCAGGCCGGTGAGCATGAGGGCGAAGGGGCCAACGTCGCGGCGTAGCGAATGTTCGGACATGAGAAGCCTGGCAGTGAGGACGCCGTGAACCGGCAACAAGCTGGTAATGATCGCAGAAGCGACCGCTTGCCGTCAGTGCGTATTCAGGCATGGCGGAGTTTTGCGGGCCGGCGCTGCGCTGCCTCCCGACGCACATCCTCCTTTATCGTTTGCAGCAGCGGCCACAAACGCCTGCACGGCAGCCAGGCCGGTGCCCGGCACCGTCGGCACTGCGCGGTGCACTCCGGCGTCTGCGCGTGGTCTATGCCACCTGGCGCACACCCACCTCCTGCGAGCGTGAGCCTGCCTCAGCCGTGGCAATCGGCCTGCGGTGCGGTGGTCTGCAGCAACTCGCTGCGGCCGCGCAGCGCCAGCCGGCCCTTGCCAGTGTCCTCGCGTACCACCGACGCAACCGCCTTCATGTTGACGATGGTGGAGCGGTGGATCTGTTTGAACACCTGCGGGTCCAGCACATCCAGCAGTTCGCGCAATGGCGTGCGCAACACCGCTTCGCCGGCCGCAGTCATCACCGTGGTGTACTTCTGATCGGCCCGTAAATACGCCACCTCATCCAGCGCGATCAAACGCGTCTCGCACCCGCTGCTGGCAGTCAGCCAGGCGAGCGGCGGCGTGTGACTGGCAGCGGCGGGGCGTGCCGACAACCGCTGCAGCAAGGCCTCCAACAGCGCGCCATCCGGCCGACCGACGGCGGCGCGCTGTTGCACGCGCTGCCAGGCGGCCTGCAGGCGCTCGCGGCCGATGGGCTTGAGCAGGTAATCCACTGCGCCGTGTTCGAACGCATCGATGGCGTACTGGTCGTAGGCGGTGACGAACACCACCTGGCTGCGCGGGCTGACCTTGCGCTTTGCACGCGCCACCTCGATGCCGGTGAGGCCCGGCATGCGGATATCCAGAAACACCACGTCCGGCTGCTGCGCGGCGATGGTCTCCAGCGCGCTGGCACCGTCCTCGCAGTCGCCCACGATCTGCAACTGCGGGCACACCTCGGCCAGCAGCGTCAGCAACGACTGCCGCAGCAAGGCCTCGTCTTCGGTCACCACGGCGCGCAGCGCGCTCATGCCCGCACCTGTGCGGCGTGCGCGGCCTGTGCGCCCGCAGTGGCTAACGGTGGCGGCGATGGCGCAGCGCCAAACTGCGGTGGCAGCGGCAAGCTCAAGGTAGCCGCCACCCCGCTGGGAAAGTTGGACACGATGGCAAAGCTCGCCTTGCCGGCATAGATCAGCTGCAAGCGCTCGCGCAGGTTCTTCAGGCCGATGCCGGTGCCGTGGCTGTGCGTGTTGAAGCCCTGGCCGTCGTCGGCCACGGTGAGCGTGACATGGTCATCGTGGCGATGCGCCAGGATCCACACGGTGCCGCCACCGGGCTTGGCTTCCAGCCCGTGCTTGATGGCGTTTTCCACCAATGTCTGCAACATCATCGACGGCAGCGGCAGCGCACACAGTTCGTAGCGCACTTCCACCTGCAAGGCCAGCCGCGTGCCCATACGGATGCGCAGAATCTCCAGGTAGGCCTGGGTGCGTTCCAGTTCCTCGCCCAGGGTGGCGATGGCGCCGTCGGCGCTGGGCAGGTACTGGATCAGATTGCCGATCATGATCTCGGCGCGCGGCGGGTCGGTGCGCGCCAGCACCTGCGCACTGGCCAGCGTGTTGTAGAGAAAGTGCGGCTCGACCTGGGCGTGCAGCAGATTCAGGCGCGCCACGGCCAGTTCCTTTTCCATGACCGATTGCGCGGCGGCGGCCTGTTCGTCGCGACGCTGCTCGCCGACCCGGCGCACCACTGCGCGATTGATCGCCTCGGCGTTTTCGTAATTGCTGCCTTCGTCCACCGCGAACAGATCCACCCAGGCGCCAGCGTCGGACTCGCACAACACGGTGACGCTGCTGGTGCCCTGCCCCGGCGCGATCGTCGCCAGGATCTGGTTGTGGGGCGAACAGGTTCCAGCGCGACGGCTGGCGACCTGCGTACGGGTCGATGCGGCGCACCTTGGCGCGGATCAGCAGGCTGCCCGGTGCGCATTCGATGTCCTGCACACGCGGTAGCGCACGCACTGCCTCTTCCACCACCGCAAAGCTGGCCTGCACATTCAGCGGTACCTCGATCTGACGGCGCTGGCGGGTGGACAAGGTGGTGTGGTCCAGCCGACCGGCGATCAGGCGCACGCGCCGCACATGGGTGACCGAACTCATCAATGCCAGCGTCAGCAAGACCATGCAGGCCAACGCGTAGATCGGGCCGATGGAACCGAACAACTGCGCCCACATGATCCCTGCCACCACCAACGCGGCCGCCCAGGCGAACACGATACGCACGATCAGGAAGACGCTGGCAGACACAGGTAGGCAGCTCGCTGGGGTGGGACGGGAGCGAGCATAGCCGGCGCACGCCATTGCGAAAGCCCAAGGTGACGAATGGCCGCCAGCGTGGCATCAAGCGCCAGGATTGCGGTGCGAAACCGTGGCGCTGGGGCACGGCCGCGGCAGATGCGCGCGCTATGCTGGATGCATGCCGGCCCTGCGCATGCCGCGCTCGGTTGCTGCCACGCGGCAGACAGCATATCTGAGATGGCCACAGCATGCTCCGCGCAGGCGTGGCGGGCCGCATCATGGCGACCACATCACCCACCACATCACCTCAGGGAGTTGCATGCACCGTCGTCATTTTCTACGCAGCGCCAGTGTTGCGCTGGCGGCCGCCTCCACCGCGAGCTGGGCAGCAACCGACAAGGCGCTCGCCGTCCCGTCCGCCACGCTGCCGGTCACGCCGCCGGGCGGTCTGCCTGCGCCGTTCGCGGCTGCCCCGCCATTGGCACCGATGCGCGCCTCGGTCGATCGCATCATCGCCATCAACGGTTGCACGCGACCGTTCCGTGCACAGGGGCCGCGGATCGAAGCCGAGCGTCTCGGGCGCAAGACGGTGGTGCACAACTACGGGCATGGCGGCAGCGGGTGGTCGCTCTCGTGGGGTGCCGCCGAACAGGCGTTACGGTTGGTGCGTGCGGCCGACCCTGCAGCGCGCGAGCTGGCGGTGATCGGCTGTGGCGCGATCGGCTTGACCACCGCCCTGGTGGCGCAGCGCGCCGGCTTGCGTGTGCGCATCTATGCGCGCGAGCGCCTGCCGGATGTGCGCTCGTTCTATGCCACCGGCGTATGGTCGCCGGATTCGCGCGTGTGCACCAGCGAGTACGCCACCGCCGACTTCAAGACGCGCTGGGAAGAAATGGCGCGCACGTCGTTTCGCCGCTACCAGACCTTGCTGGGCCTGCCCGGCGAGCCGATTGAATGGCGCGATGGCTACGTGCTCTCGGATGTGCCGTTCGATCAACCTGTCGCCTCGTCCGAAGCGCATGAGCCGGACTATCCGCCGCTGGAGCGCGAACTGCTCGATGATCTGGGCCCGCGCTCGCAACCGGTGGCGCCCGGTGGTCATCCGTTTCCGGTGCCGTTCGTGCGCCGCTACAGCCAGCTCACCTTCAACCTCAGCGCCTATGCACGGTTGTTGATGGATGACTTTCTGCAGGCAGGCGGCGAGCTCTACACGCGCGAGTTCGAGCATCCGCGCCAATTCGGCGATCTGCGCGAGAAGATCCTGATCAACGCGACCGGTTACGGTGCGCGCGCCTTGCTGGGCGACGACAGCGTGATTCCGGTGCGCGGGCAGACCGCGCGCCTGATCCCGCAACCGGAAGTCACCTATGGCCTGGTCTGGCGGGGCCACAATCTCAACGTCGTGCCGCGACGCGACGGTTTGTTGGTGCAAGCGCAAGGCACGCACGACTTCAATAACGCAGACGGCACGCCTGACCGCGCGGCATCGGAAGCGGCGGTGCGCGAGCTGGCGCGGCTGTTTGCCACACGCTGAGCAATGCAAGCGCGTTGGCCTGCATGCGGCTCACAAGGGTAGCGGATTGCAGAGCGCAGAGGTGCTGCAGATATGGAGTGGTCTCTACCAGACGCAGGCATTGCAGGTGGTCGCGCCAGACCCACCATTGCACTTGTTCTAATCGTGGGAATATCGATCGAGGCCAAGCGCAGCGGCAACACCCTATCAAGCGCGCTTCAGGTCGGCGTGGACGGTGCAGGCGAACCGCGCAGATATGAGTCACTGCACCAAGCACCAGCCGCGCCCGCCAGGCGGAGCGCGCAGTCGTTCCATTCGCGCTCTAACCACTGCTCGGCCTCGACGCTAACGATCTTCAAGCGAGGCCTGCAATGCACTGGCCAGCGCAGCGTCGCCGCTGACCAGCTCGTCCCAGCGCAATGTCACGCCTTTGCGCCTGCCTTTCTCGACCAACTTCAAACACTGCGGATCGATGATCAGGGTATATGCCCTATGCCCGATCGCCGATCTGCAGTTCGCGACGTAAGGGTTTGTCCAGCGGCGTCATCGCACGGATCTCGCAAAATTCAACGCCCGTTGTACCGCATCGACGTGACTCGATGCGACACCTGCAGCGATGCGCAAGCGCCGCCGCATCCATGCAGAGTGGATCGCTGTACTGGGCAAGCGGATTGAACCGCCCTTCATCGCGCACGCAGCGAACGCGGCCTGCACCACAGCACAGGTCGCCATCGCATCGGGATCACCGTTTCCACCAATCCCGCTAACACTCTCAGGACTAGCGTAGCGACCACGCGGTACTGCCTGGAGATCGAAGCGATGACAACGGTGCATGTCGAAAAAATCAAGCGACGTGGTCGCAGCGCTCCTCTGCGGGCGAGTGACGCGCACGGAATTTTCGAAAGGTGTCGTACGTGATGCATCGGCACGTTTGTCCGCAGATGCAGCAAGCTCATCAAGGCATCGCCACCGACATGGCGAACCGCAGCAACCCACCCCTCTGACCAACCCAAGGAGCTACATATGGCGATCAAGACTGTCGAAGAACTTTTCATCCACGAACTGTCGGACATCTACAGCGCCGAGAAGCAGTTGACCAAGTCGCTGCCGCGTCTTGCACGTGCGGCCACCGAGCCGAAGCTCAAGCAGGCCTTCGAAACTCACCTGGAGGAAACCCAGGGCCAGATCGAACGCATCGACCAGGTTGTCGAGGCATTGGGCATCAAGCTCAAGCACATCAAGTGCGCTGCGATGGAAGGCCTGGTCGAAGAAAGCCGCGAGGTCATCGATGAGATCGAAGCCGGCCCGGTGCGCGATGCCGCACTGATCGGCGGCGCACAGAAGGTGGAGCATTACGAAATTGCGTCCTACGGCACCATTGCCGCGATGGCCAAGCAACTGGGTTATGCCGATGCATTGCCGCTGCTGCTTGCCACGCTGGAAGAAGAAAAGGCGACCGACGAAAAGCTGACCCTGCTCGCCGAGCAAGGCGGCAACCAGAAGGCATCAAAGGCCAGCAAGGCCGCCTGAGTCACCGCGCAGGACGGCACCGCCGTCCTGCGTTCTTGCATATCCCAGCGGGCATCCCCCGAAGCCAAAGCCCCATGTTTCTGCCCGCTCCCTGAATGGTCGTAGTTGCCGGGCGCCAGCCATGGAGCACCACCCATGTTCATGCACAACAAGCGTTTGATGTACACCGTCCGCGTCGCCCAACCCAATCCGGATCTGGCCACGCTGATGCTGGAACAGTTCGGCGGACCGCAGGGCGAACTCGCCGCTGCAATGCGCTATTTCACCCAGGCACTGGGCGAAGACGATCCGGGCCGCAAGGATCTGCTGTTCGACATCGCCACCGAAGAAATCAGCCATCTGGAGATCATCGGCTCGATCATCGCCATGCTCAACAAGGGACCCAAGGCGGTGCTCTCCGAGGGCATGGAAGAGGCGATGGAGATGCGCAACATGACCCAGAACAGCACCAGCCATACCCAGCAAATTCTGTATGGCGGTGGTCCGGCCCTGGTCAATTCCAGCGGCGTGCCGTGGACGGCGGCGTATGTCGACAGCATCGGTTGCCCCACGGCCAACATGCGCTCCAATATCGCGGCCGAGGCACGTGCCAAGCTGGTGTATGAGCGCCTGATCAACGTTACCGACGATCCGGGCATCGTGGATGCGCTGCGCTTCTTGATGACGCGCGAGGTGGCGCACCAGAAGTCGTTCGAAAAAGCCTTGTACTCGATCGAGCCGAACTTCCCTCCGGGCAAGCTGCCAGGCGATCCGCGCTTCACCGACAAGTACTACAACACCTCGCAGGGCGAGGGCGACATGATCGGCCCGTGGAATACCGGCGAGCAGTGGGAAGTGGTGACAGACCGCCAGGCGCAGGCCGCCGTCGATGGTGGCGATGGCTCTGCCACGGTTGCGCTGGATGCCACGCAGACCGCGGCACTGGATGCCATGTCCGAGCGCCTGCTCTCCAATCCCGAGCTGGACCGCGTGACCGGCGCAGACCTGGGCGCAGGCCCGGGTGCCGGTTCTACAACCGGCGATATTCAGCGTTAAACCGATGGGCGCAGCTGCACCCATCACCAGCCCGGGGCCAGCATGCTCCGGGCTTTTTCATTGCATTGCACAGGAGTTGGCATGAACGAAAAATCCAGACTCGACACGCACGATGAACGTCAATCGGCCTATCGCGGCAGCGGTACCGACGCATCGGTGGATGGCAAGGGCCGCAACGATCCATCGGCCGCCCATATCGGCGACGCACAGCCACCGCATGATGGGGCGCCGGAAGCGTTGCATCAACGCGGTCATGGTCGTGGCGGCAGCTTGGGCGAAGGCGAACCGGACGGCCACCCAGAACGCGATGGAAGCACGCAACCCAACTTCGGCCAGAGTGGCACCTACGGCAAGCAGCAACACATCGACGCGCAGCAACGCGCGCAGGATGAAAGCGCTGAGGAAACGGAAAACACCTGAGCGATTGCGCGCTTGCTGTCGGTTGGCTGACCTTTCGTGGCGTGGCAGCCAGCAAGTGGCGATCAGGATCGACCCGCACGACCGAAACAATAAAGGGGCCCGCTGGGCCCCTTGCTTTGTGGCTGCGTGGCGAACGCGCTCACACCCGGGCGATCCGCGCCGAGGCCGCTTCGCTCGCCCACTCCGGCCGAACGCCGGCCGCGGCGGCGCAGCGTTCCAGCCGCCAGGGCGTGAGATGGCGCATGGCTTCGGCGCCGCCCATGTGCGCAGCCACTTGCTCACGTCGGCGTCGATACACAGCGGTCGGTACGTGGGCATGCTCGCCGATGAGGCGACGAGCAACGAAAACCCCATCTGCAGGCGTCCGCCGATGTCCATCACGTTGCGCAATCCGGCGGCATACACCGCGCTGCCATCCTGGCTCAGCCAGGTCGCGGCGGTGGTGCCGTCTGCCGACGCAGTGCAGACGAAACCGCAGAGCGGAATGGCGCAGCGTTGGGTTTCCCAGATGGCCAGATCCACGCCGCCCAATCCGCCAGGCTCCTGTAAATGGATCGGACGCTGTTGCCCCGGCGCGCGGTGCCCGAATGTCGCGCGCTCCTCGCGTTTGCCGCCACGGTCGGCGACCAGAATGTCGGCATCGGCACCCACCCCGACCTCGACCCAAGCGTTGCTCGCCACGCGGGCGGACAACTGAAGAATGCGCGTAATCATGACTACTCCACTGTGTGCATCTCGATGACCTCAGTGGTTACGCACAATGCGCGCCAACTTTTTGACTTTGGCAAAAGCCGGTGCTGCAAGCGTTTCACGCGGCCGCAGTTGCGCAGCACGCACTGCGAAAGCCGATTAGGCCGCAGGATCTGCACCATCGCGCAGTATTTTCCGTCCACGAGGCGTGCACAGCGCAACGCTGCGTTGGTAGATGCACATGCACGCGCAGCAGAGTTTGCTGCGCGAGACACGCGCGCAATGTGCAGGCGTATTGCGTGCAGCACAGCTCTTTCGCTCGCGGTCTCGATGGTCGCGTACGTCTCAATCGCACCAACGCCGCGTATCCGGCGCTCAGACATGCACATCGCGGCGTGAGCCGGGCTATGCACATGCACACTCCGCTCGCTCCAGCGGCCATGTGCCTGCAGCCCTAGCTTCTTGCGATCCAACTCACCCGTTCACCGGATCAAGGCGCGCAGGCGGATGCGCCCTTCTTCCAACGTGACGACCGTCTCTGCCGGCGGCAGATAGAAGCGCCCCGGCTGCAGCCGATCACCATCACTGGGCACCGAGAGCAGGGTGGCCTGCCTGCCAAGCAGTTCGTGCAGGCGTGCCTGGTCCAATAATTGGCGGTCGCGCATCAGCATGATGGCCAGATTCGAAGCGCCGCCAACTGCATCGAGCAATTCTGCCAGGCGATCGGCATCCATGCCCGCCGCGCCCACCCCAGGCACGAAAAAGGGCGGCTGCGTGCTTGCATCCGTGGCGATCTCGTTGTTGGAAGTTTCGTCGTCGGTCATGGCGGGACTACCGTCGCAGCGCTGGGTTCAAGCGCAATCGGCAATGATCGGGTAAAGCACGACGGACTGCTACGGCGCGCCTACTCCCATCACGTGCGCACATTGCAGAGACCGGTCTTGGAGGCGTCTGCTTGCGCGCCGCGTTAACCTGCTTTACGCGCACCATGCGCATGCGCGTTGTCGAAACGCCACTGCCCTGCAGCCTGTCGTGCACGACACTGCACTCGCCGGCCGCCGCATTCTTGTGGTCGAGGATGATTTCTCGCTGGCCGAATCGCTCAACGACTTGCTGGTGGAAGCAGGCGTCAGCGTCGTGGGACCGGTCGGCAACGTGCCCGACGCGCTGTCGCTGGTGACGTCGGGCCAGGCCATCGATGGCGCCTTGCTGGATATCAACGTGCGCGGCCAGGCGGTGTTTCCGGTCGCCGATGCATTGATGGAGCGCGGCGTGCCATTTTCGTTCTGCTCCGGCTACGACCGCTATACATTGCCGCAGCGCTTTGCGCATCTGTCGTACTGCATGAAGCCCTACAGCCCGCGCACGATCACCAGTTTACTCAGTCACCAGACCGAGCTGGCCGATCACTGATCGGTATGGGGTGACAGGGCGCTATCGCCCGGCTCCATGCCGGGCTGCTGCAAGGCGCGCTCTTGCTCGCCCAGCTGGTTGAGCAGTTCGACGGCGGCCTGATGCGCCGTGCGCAGCGTTTCCAGCGGCTTGGACGTTTCGTTGCGCAACGCATACAACGCAAAGCCCATGACGTTGAGACGGTTGCGCAACTGGTGCAGCAGCTCGCGCCGCTGCCCACGTGGCGCGTCGCTCACTGAGCATCCTTGTCGCTGAGGCGGTTATGCAGGGTACGCACGCTGATGCCCAGTTCGCGCGCGGCGACCTTTTTGTTGAAGTGCGTGCGCGCCAGGGCCGACTGGATCATCGCGTCTTCGGCCTGGCGCATGGTCCAACCGGCGGGGATCAGCAAGCCATCCTGGTCTGCCTGCGGCACGGTCTGCTCCACCTCCGGGGCGCTCAACAGATCGCCATCGGAGCGCAGATACAGATAGTGGATGAACGAGCGCAGCTCGCGCACGTTACCCGGCCAGGTATGGTAGGCCAGGTAGCGCAGCAACGACTTGGTCGGCAACTTGCGCCTGCAGTATTTGACGTTGAGCTCGTCGATCACGCGCAAGCCAAGCAGGCGCGCATCGCCGCGGCGCTCACGCAGCGGCGGCACCTGGATCGGGTATTCATTGAGACGGTAGAACAGGTCTTCGCGCAGCACCGCCTGCTCGCGCTGCACGTGCTGGTGGGTGGCTGCCACCACGCGCGCGTCGAGCGCAATTTCTTCGTTGCCGCCCACGCGCATGAAGCTGCGCGATTCGATCGCACGCAGCAGATACACCTGCAGCCGCTTGGGCATCTCGCCGATTTCATCCAGGAACAGCGTGCCGCCTGCAGCCTGCTCCAGGAACCCGGCATACCGACGGTCGGCGCCGGTGAAGCTGCCGCGCTCGTGGCCGAACAACTGGCTGGCCAGCAACTCTTCCGGAATGGCCCCGCAGTTGACCGGCACGAAGCGGCCGCGACGACCGGACACACGGTGGATGGCGCGCGCCACCAGGTCCTTGCCGGTGCCGGTTTCGCCGGTCACCAGGACATTCAGATCGGTCGGCGCCACGCGCACGATGTCCTTGCGCAGCATGACGATGCTGTCGCTGTTACCAACGATGCCCAGGTTGCCCTGTTGCGCTTCGCGCAGCCCCCCGAGCACGCGCTCCAGGCGTTCGGGCGCGAACGGCTTGGTCAAGAATTCGCTGACCCCGAACTGTTGCGCGCGGCCCTGGGTTTCGCGCGCGTAATCGCCCGAGACCACGACGATCTGCGGGGTGTGGTCAGGGTCGAGCCGTTCGATCAGATCGAAACCGCTGCCGTCTGGCAGGCCAACATCCACCACCAACAGGTCGGGATAGTTGCTGTCCAGCCAGCGGCTGGCTTCGCCAAGGGTGTGAATGCCCTTGGCACGGAAGCCGCTATCGGTGGCGAGTTCAACCACCTGATCGCAGAACTCCACGTCGTCGTCGATGATGGCGCAGGAAAGACGGTCCATGAGCGCTTCTGTCCGCAATGACTGATACATGTTCAGTTGAGCATTGTGACGGGCGCGCGAAATGCGCTGACACATCACATCGGAAATTGCCTGCTGCTGCCACGATCTGTGGATGGTGCGGCGCTCTTCCCCCAGTCGAGCCCGCCCTGATGGCTGTGGGCGAAGTACGCATGGAAGCGCTCGATTGCGCCAGTGCCAAGCGTCACGCTCTGGATTGGTCACCGCTTTGAGAATGCCGAAACGCCAAGGAGTGTAAGGTTTGCCGCGGCAGTCGCGCCAGTCCGACGAGGGGTGCGGTCTTGATCCAGCGCTGGCTGAGCTCGCTTGCGTCGAGGCCAGGATATCAGCCGGGGCTGACGTAAGCCGACGCCACCGTGGCGCCGCATGAACCCGTCAGGAAACCGCATCGGGTCTGCTGGGTTACCCACAACCTACCCACCGCGCGTGGAGGAAGCGTGCACAACGCATTCACACGTGCCTTCCAGGATGCGGCGAACACTCGCCCGATCCAGCGAGTGAGGTGTCCCATGCACGCAGTCTCGGCGCCCGTGCAGGCCGATGTGCAAACCGAATTGGATTACTGGCGTGGCGAGCACCGCCGGGGCCAGCTTGGCTATCACGCATTCGACGGCATTCCCGGAGGCACGATCCGGGCGGTCTGCGCGGCCTATAACGGGCGTCCGGACCTGACCGATGCAGACGCGGTCAAGGCAGTGCGCGATGCGCTATGCCTTACCCCCGGCTCGATGAATGCCGTGCTCGCCGATTGGCTGGCGCCGCGTTGCCTGCGCCACTTACGCCAGGTGTGATGCGGCGGTCAGTTGGGTTCGCTTGAGGCGCGTTGCACGCCTGACGTGATCGCAGAAGAGTCCTTTGGATCTGCAAGGTGTTGCACGGTGCGCCCGGTTACTCTTTTCCGCGCGTGATGCACGCAGGCTTGCTAGTGGCAGTACGCGCCGGCACGCGGCCTACGCGGCCACAGGCCGCTGCTCGCGCACGCTGCAGGTACCAGCTTCGCTTGCGCTCGCCCATGCCGCGGACCAGATGGCAGCACTGCCGCACCCCGCCTGGCATTACGAGACACCTGTGGAAGCGCTGCTGCTTTCCCGTATCCAGTTCGCCTTTGTCATTTCGTTCCATGTGCTGTTTCCGGCCTTCACCATTGGCCTGGCGAACCTGCTCGGTTTTCTGGAATGGCGTTGGCTGCGCAAGCATGACGAGGCCTGGAAGCAGCTGTACTCCTTCTGGTTGCGCATCTTTGCGGTGTCGTTCGGCATGGGCGTGGTCAGCGGCATCGTCATGGCCTTCCAGTTCGGCGCCAACTGGCCCGAACTGAGCCGCATTGCCGGCAGTGTGATCGGCCCGCTACTGAGCTACGAGGTGCTTACTGCGTTCTTCCTGGAAGCCAGCTTCCTGGGGGTGATGCTGTTCGGCTGGGGCCGGGTTTCCGAACGCCTGCATTTTTTCGCCACCTGCATGGTGGCGATCGGCACGCTGGTGTCCACGTTCTGGATCTTGTCGTCCAACAGCTGGCTGCACACCCCACGTGGCTACGCGATGGTCAATGGCATCGTGCAACCGGTCAGCTGGGTGCAGATCATCTTCAATCCGTCGTTTCCGTATCGTCTGGTCCATATGGCGCTGGGTTCGTTCATCACCACCTGCTTCGTGGTCGGTGGCGTCGGCGCTTACTACCTGCGCAAAGGGCTGCATGTGGATGCGGGCGCCCGCATGTTGCGCTTGTCGGTGGCATTTGCCGCCATCGTGCTGCCGATCCAGGTATTGGTGGGCGACCAGCACGGGCTCAACACGCTGGAGCACCAGCCGCTCAAGGTCGCCGCGATGGAGGCGCACTGGCACAGCGAAGGCGATGGCGCCGGCGTGCCGTTGGTGGTGTCTGCGCTGCCCAATGCGAAGGCCGAGCGCAACGACTATGAGGTGGCCATCCCGCACCTGGGCAGCTTGATCCTGACCCATAGCGCAGACGGCGACATTACGCCGCTGACGTCGGTGCCGCGCGATCAACGGCCGCCGGTGGCGCCAGTGTTCTTTGCCTTCCGCATCATGGCGGGTCTGGGGATGGCGATGCTGTTGCTGGCGTGGATCTCGGCCATTGCGTGGTGGCGTGGGCGCCTGCATGCCAGGCCGCTGATCCTGGTCTGGAATGTCATGCTGCCGGCGGGATTCATGGCGCTGGTGGCCGGCTGGTTCGTCACCGAGGTCGGGCGCCAGCCGTGGGTGGTGTACGTGCTGTTGCGTAGTGCCGATGCGGTGGGCCCGCAATCGACGGCAACGGTGGCGGTATCGCTGCTGGTGTATCTGCTCGGCTATGCGTTCGTATTCGGCTTCGGCATCTTTTATCTGACCAAGCTGGTCCGCGCCAGGCCGAAACCCAGCAGCGACGGGCCGGATGTGGCCGGTGGCGAACACACGCCGGCACGCCCGCCGTCTGCAGCGGACACATCATTGGAACAGGAGAACATGCCATGGAACTGAGTTACTGGTTGCCGGTGGTGTGGTTTGGCGTGATCGGTTTCGGCGTGCTGATGTACGTGGTGCTGGACGGCTTCGTGCTCGGGCTGGGCATGCTGGCGCCATTCGCGCGCGACAAGCAGGAAGTGGACCTGATGATGAACACCGCCGCACCCATCTGGGACGGAAATGAAACCTGGCTGGTGCTTGGCGGCGCGGGCTGTTCGCTGCGTTTCCCACCGCGTATGCGGTGATCCTGTCCGGCCTGTATCTACCGGTGCTGTTGATGGTAATGGCGCTGGTGTTTCGTGGGGTGGCGTTCGAATTCCGGTTCAAGGCGCAGCGCTCGCGTCGGCTGTGGACCTTGTCGTTCATTGCCGGCTCGATCCTGACCGCTTTCGCGCAAGGCATCATCCTGGGAGCGCTGTTGGAAGGCATGCCGCTGACCAACGGGCGCTACACCGGCGGCGTGTTCGGCTGGTTCAGCCCGTTCACCGTCCTCATAGGTGCTGCGCTGGTGTTCGGCTATGCGCTGCTCGGCAGCACCTGGCTGATCCTCAAGACCGAGGGCCGCACGCATACACTGGCACACGGCAACTGACCAAGCCGTTGGTGGGCGTGGTGGCGACCTTCGTCGTGCTGGTCAGCGCCTGGCTGCCGTTTTTGAGCTCGCATGTCATGGCGCGCTGGTTCGAGCACGGCAATTTCTGGTGGCTGTCGCCGATTCCGCTGATTACCGCAGGCGTCACACTTGCGCTCTGGCGCAGCAGCGACAGCTCGCGCAGCGACGCATGGCCCTTCCTGTTGACCCTGGCGATCTTCGTGCTGGGTTTCATCGGCCTGGTATTGGGCATGTGGCCGTATCTGGTGCCGCCGAGTTGCACCATGTGGCAGGCGGCCTCGCCGCCCTCCTCGCAATTCTTTCCGATGGTGGGCCTGGTGGTCCTGCTGCCGCTGGTGCTCGGCTATACGGTGTGGTCGTACCGCGTGTTCCGCGGCAAGATCGCCGCCGACGTGGGGTGTCACCATCATCACTAGGCCATCGTGCGGTGCGCGGGCGCGGGCGCGGGCGAGATGCGACGCGTTGCGGCAGATGCATTGAGACAAACGAACAGCGCCCGCCATGCGGGCGCTTTAGCAATACTGCCGAATCGCTTCAGCGCTTTTCCGATCCGTCCGGTCGTTCGTAGTCGTGTTCGGGATCGGCCTTGTTGACATCAGGATCTTCGTCGGGCATGTCGTGCACCTTCCATTCGACATCCTCGTTGCGACGCTCCTGTGGCGTAAACGGCTTTTTCTGATCGTCTTCCGGGCCCCATGGCTTTTTCGGCTCGCTGCCCATGCTCATCTCCTGCGTGGTTGGCATGACTCAACGCTAGGCGCGCAGGCATTGCGAGGTGGTGAACGAAGCCCGGTGGTGGTGTGAAGCGCATCTGTGGCGATGCACTCCCCGCACTGGCACAGGCCCGGCTGCGCCCGCCTGGCAGCCTGGCAACGGGCTTAAGCCGCTTTACCCGCCGGTCTGCGAATGCGGCGCCTCGACCGGCTTGGACTGCGGCGAATCCTTTTGCCGCAACCAGATGGTCAGCACCACCAGCGAGAACACCGCCAGGAACTCGCTTTGCCAATTCTGCATCGATTCGAACCAGAACGATGCGCTGGTGAAATGCTCGAAGACCGTGATCGATGGCAAGCCCTTCTGCGTACGCTCCAGCAGTTCCAGCCGCCAACTACCGACCAGGTGCAGCGCAAAGCTCATCAGGAACAATGCCCCGAACGCGATTGCCAGAGAGTGGTCGTACAGCCGTCGCCATACCCCGCCGGCGCGCACCGGCCAGGGCGTGGGTCCGGGTTTGATCTCAACGCTTTCTTCAGCCGGATCGAGCGGGCGCGATTCGGCAGAGCCGACCTGACGCAACTTCACGGTGAGCAACACGTACATGCCCATCTGCAGGAATTCGCTCTCCCAGTTTTCGAACAAGGCGGACATGAAATGCGGGCTGTGCAGATACGCAGACAGCAGCAGCGTCGGCTGCCCCTGCTCGCGCAACTCGTCGTTGTACGCATGCAATCCGGCATAGATCTGGCAACCGATGAAGAAGACCGTCAACCCAAGCAGCCACAACGACAGCCCGTTACGACGCAAGAACATGGATGACCTCCTGAAGATGCGCGCAGTATCGAGCGTCCTCGGCAAAACCGCATGAAGTTTGCGTGCAACCGCACTGTTCTGGTGCCACCAGATTGTCGCTGCGCCGATTGCCGCGCACACGTCGCCATATGCAACATACACCATGCGCACATCGCTTAGCCTCGACGTTTACGTTTGCGTGACCACACTGGCGTGTACCCAACGACTTCCACTGCCAGGAGAACACGATGCCCGTACCCAACTATCCACGCCCACCCTTCAAGCCACAGCAGCAGAGCTTTCCCGGCCGCACCGAGAAGATGGACCCGCGCCCGGACCATGGCGAAGACAGCTACGTGGGCCATGGCCGGCTGAAGGGCAAGCGTGCATTGATTACCGGCGGCGACAGCGGCATTGGCGCGGCGGTTGCCATTGCCTATGCTCACGAAGGCGCTGATGTGGCCATCGCCTTTCTGCCCGATGAGCAGGAAGACGCAGCGCGCATTGGCGCATTGATCGAAAAGGCAGGCGTCAAGGCGTTGCTGGCGGGATGCGACATCAGCGACCCCGGCCAGGCGGCCGCCTTGATCGACAAGGTGAACAGCACCCTGGGCGGCCTGGATATTCTGGTCAACAACGCCGGTTACCAGAAGTATTTCGAGACCTTCGAGGACATCACCCTGGACGAATGGCGCAAGACCTTCGATACCAACGTGCATGCGGTCTTCAACCTGGTGCGCCTGTCGGTGCCATTGATGATCGACGGCGGCTCCATCATCAACACGGCCTCGGTGCAATCGAAGAAACCGACGCCAAACATCCTTCCCTACGCCGCAACCAAGGGCGCGCTGGCCAACCTCACCATCGGCCTGGCCGGTGTACTGGCGGAGAAGAACATCCGCGTCAATGCGGTGCTGCCGGGTCCGATCTGGACACCCTTCATTCCCTCCGGCATGGACGAAGAATCGGTGGAGAACTTTGGCGGGCAGACACCCATGGGGCGCCCGGGTCAGCCAGTCGAGCTGGCATCGGCGTACGTCATGCTGGCGGCCGATACCGCCAGTTACACATCGGGCACCTTGCTGACCATCTCTGGCGGTGCAGTGACGCTGTAACGCTGTCGCATTGATTCCATGCCCGCGTCGCTGATCGAGCGACGCGGGCTTTTTATTGGGTCACGCTTTCGTTGATTTTCAGCGCTCACAAGCGCACGCCGCGTCGGGTTCGCTTGCCCATGCGGTCACCCGAGCGCATTGCCTGGCGCGCAAAAACGCACAGCCCAGGTGAGTTTCCGGTCAACGCTGCGCTCGCGTGGCACATACCCATTCCTGCGGTTGCTCTCACGGTCGGCCCCTACCGTAGGTGACGTTGGAACGTGATGCACGACCCCACTTCGAAACAGTTGCCCGCCACGCCTGCGTGGCGCAGGTGCGAACCCACTGCTGGCGCGACGACATCACCCCACACGCATCGACGCATGCGACGTGATGCATCCGCGCCATTGGCAGGCCAGCGCAGTAGCACCCCTATAAGGCAGACAACAA
>NZ_JFAQ01000008.1 GCF_001304695.1 Xanthomonas axonopodis | reverse complement strand
TCAGGACGGGGGGACGTCGGCAGTCCAGCAAGAATAAGTCGATCTTCACGACCGGCAGCTATAACATTACCGACAGCATCACCTTCAAGTCGACGGCGATGTATTCCGAGCGCGACTCCAATCGCCAGATTGCCGGCTACCCGCTCAACGCTCGTTCGCAGCCGCAGTTTCCGGTGGCGATCAGTGACAACAGTTACTACAACCCGGTCGGCCAGGACATCACCAGCTGGTTCCGCCGCACGGTTGAATTGCCGCGCACCACCGACAGCAACGTCAAGTCCACCCACTTCGATGCCGCGCTGGAAGGCGTGTTCGACGTTGGCAGCCATGGCTGGAACTGGGACGTGGGCTTCAACTACAACAAGTACGATGTGACGCAGGTTTCGCGCGGCAACATCAACCTGTTGGCGTTGCAAAAGGCATTGGGTCCGTCGTTCCTCAATGCACAGGGTCAGGTGCAGTGCGGTATCGCAGCGGCTCCGATCGCGCTGGGTACCAGCAATGCGCTGGGCCAGTGCACCCCGTTCAACATCTTGGGCGGCCCGTCGGCCTCCACGCCGAACGCGCTGCAGTACATCAATGCATTGGGTCAGGCCACGTAGCAGAGCCTGAGCAAGCAGTGGACCGCCAACGTCACCGGTGGTCTGTTCGACCTGCCGGCAGGCGAGCTGGGCTTCGCTGCAGGTGTCGAGCACCGCGAGATCAGCGGTTACGACTACCCGGATCAGTTGTCCAGCGCTGGTTACACCACCGACCTGGCTGCGCAGGCCACCGAAGGTCGCTACCAGACCAACGAAGCATATCTGGAGTTGTTGATCCCGGTGTTGAAGGATCTGCGGGGCGCCAAGGAACTGTCGTTCGACGTGGCTGCGCGCTACAGCAACTACAGCCGTTTCGGCGACACCACCAACAGCAAGTTCAGCTTCACCTGGAAGCCGATCGACGACTTGCTGGTGCGTGGCACTTACGGCACGGGTTTCCGTGCGCCTACCTTGGATGACACCTTCGGTGGCGGCTCGCAGAGCTTCGATGCCTTCACCGATCCGTGCGATGCGACCTTCGGTTCTCTGGGCAATGCCGGTGTGGCAGCGCGTTGTTCCGCCGAGGGTTTGGCGAGCAACTTCCGTCAGACCGACACTGCGAACAATCCGGTCACCAAGCGCGACGTGCAGGGCAACTCTCCGTTCAATGCTGGCGTCGGTAACGCCGAACTTGAGCCCGAGCGCAGCATCACCCGTACCGTGGGCATGGTGTATAGCCCGCATTGGGTGCAGGGCCTGGACTTGTCGCTGGACTGGTACCGCATTTCGATCTCCAACATCATCACCGCACTGTCGGCCAATGATGTGTTGAATAACTGCTACCTCAACAGCCTGGCCAACTACTGCGCCGACTACGGCCGTGACCCGATTACTGGTCAGGTCACCACGCTGAGCCGCGGCAATGTCAACCTGGGTCGTCTGGAAACCGAAGGCTACAACTTCGGCGTGCGTTACCGCATGCCGGAAACCGCCTACGGCAAATTCGCGGTCAACCTGGACACCAACTACCTGGCTACCTACAAGTCGCAGGCACAGTCGGATGCGGATTGGGCGAACTACGCTGGTTACTGGAACTTCCCGCGCGTGCGCGCCACCTTGGGTCTGGACTGGTCGCTTGGTTCGCTGTCGGCTAACTGGGATCTGCGTTACTACGGCGGCTTCCGCGATTACTGCTGGGATGCATCGGCAGGCATCGAGTGCAACGACCCGAGCTACCAGACGCCGAACCCGGGTTGGGGCGGTGGCACCGGTTCCAACAAGAAGGGCTCGATTTCCTATCAGGACGTCTCGGTCACTTGGCAGGCTTCGTGGGATGGCAGCGTGACGGTTGGTGCCCGTAACATCTGGAATAAGCAGCCGCCGATCACCTATTCGATCACCAACAGCAGCACCGCTGCGATCGATCCGATGCTCGACTACGACCGCTTCCTGTTCGTGCAGTACAACCAGCGCTTCTGATCATCGAAGTGTTGTGAGCAGAAAAAAGCGGGCCGGAAGGCCCGCTTTTTTTGTGTCTGTGACTGGCGGTGCCGAGTGTGCTGCGTGCCCAAAAGGGGCGGCGATTGCCAGGTGGTGGGTAGACAATTGGAGTACTGCCGAACGACGCAATACATTCTCCCGGAGTTCGGTCAAAGGCTCATGGCGCGAACTACTGGATGCGTGTGCGCGATCAAAGATTATTCGAGTGGCAGGTCTGGGGTCGATCAGAGCTGCACGGGTATCGATCTGGATAGCGGGTGTTTCATGCGCTTTATCGCAACTGGACTTGCCGATTGTCCGCTCCTGGCGTGGTCGCTCTGCAAGCCGCAATGCTCGCCGTGCTTTCTGCAGACGCCAATCCCGAGTGCGTCGTGTAGCGGCAAAAGGCCAAAGAAAAAGGCGCGATGTCATCGCGCCTTTGGTGACTTCAATCGCTGCATCCCCCACCGACACTGCTTACGCCTCGGCAAGCCCCAGCAACGTGTCGGCCTGTTCGCGCCAGCTCGGCAGGCGGGCGATGACGCCAACTTTGGTCAGGTACTCTTCGTCCACGCTTTCGCCGCTGGCCAATGCCGTGGCGACATGCACTGCGCCGGTGACCCAGAAGCTGCGCATGCTGGAGCGCAGCGGATGGCGATGGAAGGCCACCGCTTCGATGATGGGCATGGGCAAGCCCCACAGACCGAGCAGGTAGGCGCCGGCTTCGGTATGACCCAGGCGTTCGTCGCCGCCTTCTGCCGGCGGTTCGCGCTCGTCGCGCGCGCCCGGCAGCAGTAGGCCGATGTCGGCCAGCAATGCGGCGGTGGAGCCGAGTTCTGCGCTGGTCGGCGGGAGCACCTTGGCCGCCAGGCGCGAGGAGAGCAGGGCGCGGCGCTGCATCGCGTTGCGCTCGGCCGGCGTGAGCGTCTGGACCGAAAACACTTCGCTGGCCAGTACAAGGTCGCGCAGCGTGGCCACGCCCAGGCGGTTCACCGCCGTGCGCAGATCGGTGATGCTGCTGCCACCGGAAAAGAAGGCCGAATTGCACAATTGCAGCACTTTCGCCGCGATCGCCGGATCGCCGGCGATCAGCTTGGCGATATCGGCTGCATCGGCGCCGTCGTCCTCTTCCAGCGCATGCATCAGGCTCAGGTACAGGTGCGGAGGCGAGGGCAGCTTTTCGATCCGCCCGATCGCCGCGCGCAGGCGCGGATTGCTGAGCAGCTCGCGCAGTTCTTCCAGGCTGGTGACCGCTTCGAGCAGCACTTCGGGTGCCAGCGGCATCGGCAAGAAGCGATGCGCCACGCCGATGATGCGGGCCGGCGGCGTGCGCTGGCCGCCTTGCGCATCGATCAACGCAATACGAATGGTGTCCGGGCGCAGCGTGCGGATTTGCCCCAGCAAGGTGGCGGCAGTCAGGTCCGGCAGCACCGGGGCAACGATAACGGCGTCGAACGGCGACAGCGCGGCTGCTTCGATCGCCGAATTGCCATCGGCTACCTGCTGCGCCTGCCACTGATCGCCCAGGTCGGCGACATAGGCGACAAGGTCGGACGGAAGACTGGCTTCGTCCCCAACAAACAGAATACGCAAGACACTTCCCCAGAAGTCACCGGTGACAGACACCGGCAAAACGCTTTCGGCAATGTACCCAATCTGCCGACTGCGGTCACCGGGATCACGCCAAAAGCGTGATCCCGGTCGCCCCTCCCCACGTGTGGGCAGCGTCACGATCGATGGATCAGGGTGCGTCGGAATGGTAGCGTTCCACCGACTCGTTCAGGATGCGCTTGGCCTCGGCCGCGCCGCCCCAGCCATCCAGCTTGACCCACTTGCCTTTCTCCAAATCCTTGTAATGCTCGAAGAAGTGGCCGATACGCTCCATCCAGTGGCTGGACACCTGGTTGATGTCTTCGATGTGCGCGTAGCCGGAGAAGATCTTTTCGATCGGCACAGCCAGGATCTTTTCGTCGCTGCCGGCCTCGTCGCTCATGCGCAGCACGCCCACCGGACGGCAGCGCACCACCGAGCCTGGCACCAATGGCAACGGCAGCACCACCAGCACGTCGGCCGGGTCGCCATCGCCGCACAAGGTGTTGGGCACGTAGCCATAGTTGCAGGGGTAACGCATCGGGGTCGACAGGATGCGGTCGACGAAGATCGCCCCGCTGGCCTTGTCGACTTCGTACTTGACCGGCTCGGAATCCTTGGGGATCTCGATGACGACATTGATTTCTTCCGGCAGATTCTTGCCAGAGGTGACCAGTTCAAGGCCCATGCGGGTAGCTCCGAGGCGTCAGCAGTGTGTGGAGCGCGATTCTACGCGTTCGGCTGTTGCGCTGCAGCGACACTGAATGGGCAATGTCCTGACCGCTGCGTACGGCATAGCCCGCGTTCATCGCGGGTGGCTGCCTGATCGTGGCGGCCCGGCCGGCGGCGCACGCTGCAGGTTCATCCACCGCATAGGAATTGCCAATGTCCAGACTCGTGCGTTTGTTCGTCCTCCTGCTGCTGTCCCCTGCTGCCCAGATCGCCGCCGCCACGCCTCCACCCACCTATGTGGATGCGGTGGACTGGCCCGCCAGTGGCGAGGGCTGGGAAGCGTTCATCGACCTGGAGCAGCGGCTGGACCGCGATTTCGACAATATCTGCGGCGACACCTTTTGTGGCGGCGACTTCAGCGACTACCAGCCGCTGCGCTTCCGCTGCTCGGTACATCGCGTCACCGGCGTGGTACGGAGCTGCATCTGGACCTTCGGCGCCAGTGAGGTCAGTGTCGACCCACGCAGCGGTTACTTGCGGTCGGACAGCCGGGTGTGGCGCTGCACGGCACCGCTCAAGGCCGGTACCCCCCTGGATGAGATGTATCGCACCCTTGCGGTGGCCAATCCGCTGTTCAAGCCACTGCCGGGCGGCGCACCGCCGATCTATGACGGCTTGATCGGCTGCCTGTAATCGTTGGCCGGAGCAGGGCGGGGCTCGCCAGCACGGGCAAGCCCCTTCCGCCTGGCGGCGCCATTTTCGTTTCGACGATGGGCGCCGCCAGCAGGAGCCGGCGTGATGCCGATCCTGAGCTGGTATGCGCAGATGACCGGGCCCGGCGGCGCCCTTACTGGCTTGGTCCATATGCCGCACCGTTGCCGCTTTCCGTATTGCCGGATTCGGACCTGCCGCGACTCGTGTAGGTGGTCGGCTGATTCCCGTCGTCACGACCGCAGGTCACGCGACCTTCGGTCATCGCAGCGCTACAGCAAGGGCACGAGCAACAAGGCCACGATGTTGATGATCTTGATCAACGGGTTGATCGCCGGCCCCGCGGTGTCCTTGTACGGGTCACCGACCGTGTCGCCGGTAATCGCAGCCTTGTGCGCCTCGCTGCCTTTCCCGCCGAAGTGGCCATCCTCGATGTATTTCTTGGCGTTGTCCCAGCCGCCGCCACCGGTGGTCATCGAGATCGCCAGGAACAAGCCAGTGACAATCGTGCCGATCAACAAGCCACCCAATGCACGCGGCCCCAGTAGCAACCCGACAACGATCGGAACCACCACCGGCAGCAGCGAAGGCACGATCATTTCGCCAATTGCCGAGCGGGTCAGCATGTCGACAGCGCGGTCGTATTGGGGCTTGGCGGTGCCGGCCATGATGCCGGGAAGTTCGCGGAACTGGCGGCGCACTTCTTCCACCACCGCGCCCGCGGCGCGGCCGACCGCTTCCATCGCCATCGCACCGAAGAGATACGGAATCAGCCCGCCAATCAGCAGCCCGATGATCACCGTGTGGTCGGATAGATCGAAGGCGTACACCTGGTGGGGATTGGCCGCCTGCAGGTTGTGTGTGTAGTCGGCAAACAGCACCAGCGCAGCCAGCGCCGCCGATCCGATCGCATAGCCCTTGGTCACTGCCTTGGTGGTGTTGCCTACTGCGTCCAGCGGGTCGGTAATGTTGCGGACCTCAGGGGGGAGCTCGGCCATCTCGGCGATGCCGCCGGCGTTATCGGTAATCGGCCCATACGCATCCAGCGCAACGATCATGCCGGCCATCGACAACATGGCCGTTGCTGCAATCGCAATGCCGTACAAGCCGCCGAAATGGAACGCCCCCCAGATTGCCGCGCAGACCGCGATCACCGGCAGCGCGGTAGCTTTCATCGAAATACCGAGCCCTGCGATGATGTTGGTGCCGTGGCCGGTGGTGCTGGCCGATGCAACATGCTGCACCGGGGTGTACTGCGTGCCGGTGTAGTACTCGGTAATCCACACGATCAGGCCGGTGAGCACAAGGCCGATCAGTGCGCAGGCGTACAATGCCGTGGCGCCGTGGGTGTTGTCGCGCAGGCAGCAGTGCAGGGATGTGCCAGGCCATCGATCAAGCCAAATACGTAAGGCGCACTCTGGCCGATTCCGCTAGTCCCAGATACTGTCGCGACTTGCCACGAGCATGATGTGTCGCAAACCGTGTGCTGAGCCAGTTCTGCGTGCAGCGCTGGACAGATGCGCATCGATCCGCTCGAACGGCTTGCATGCCAGTGAATGCGGTAGAAAGTAGATGCAGAAAATTTATATTCCAGATGATTGCGATTTTCCGCTTTTGTTCATGTTCTGATTTGTATTTTAAAAACTATTCAATGATGGTGATAAAAGCGATGACGAAAAAAATTCATTTGACTTTCGACGACGGTCCTCATCCGATCAACACCCCAAAAGTGCTCGACATCCTTTCCACGCATGGCATCACCGCGACTTTCTTCGTCCTTGGTGAACGTATTGCCGCTTATGGCAGTATCGCCGCACGCGCCGTCGCGGAGGGACATCGTGTTGGCAATCACAGTTTCGATCATGAGCAACTTAGCTCCTTGAGCGAAGCGCAGATTTACGCGGAGATAAAGAAGACAGAAGCGGCGCTTTCCAAGTACATTCCCATTGATCGCATCGTGCGGCCTCCCTACGGTGCCCGCAATGCCAAGGTAGACAAAGTGCTGGAGTCGCTTGACTATCGCACCGTGATGTGGACGGTGGATACCGAGGACTGGAAGCGTATACCTGATGCCTGGGTCGAGTATGGTCTGCAGCAGATCCAGTCGCGTGAGACCAGTTTAGTCCTGATGCACGATATTCATAAGACTACCGTCGATCATCTGGATGCCTTCATCAAGGGAATCCTGGCGTTGGGTAATGTGGAATTCGTCAATCTACAAGCTGTGACTGACATTCCGCCGCCAGTCAGCGATTGGGTGATGGGCCAGTAAGCCAGCGCTGCCAGCATGCCCGATACGATCACGCCTTTGTAAAGCGCACCCATGATCGAACCGCCGTCTTTGACCTTGACGAAGGCCGCCCCCACGATCGAGGCGATGATCGATACCCCGCCGAGCACCAATGGATAGAGCACGGCATGCGGACCGGTGTCGGCCAGCGTCAGACTGCCGAGCAGCATCGTGGCGATCACGGTGACCGCGTAGGTCTCGAACAGATCGGCGGCCATGCCTGCGCAGTCGCCCACATTGTCGCCGACATTGTCGGCAATCACCGCCGGGTTGCGTGGATCGTCCTCGGGAATGCCGGCCTCGACCTTGCCGACAAGATCGGCGCCCACATCCGCGCCCTTGGTGAAAATTCCGCCACCCAGGCGCGCGAAGATCGAGATCAACGACGACCCGAACGCCACCCCGACCAATGCATGCAGGTTTTTTTGCTCCATTGGCAGCCCCATGCCTTGCAGCACAGCAAAGTAGCCGGACACGCCGACCAGCCCGAGACCGACCACCAGCATGCCGGTGATCGCGCCACCACGGAACGCCACATCCATCGCCTTGCCGATGCCATGCCGCGCCGCTTCGGCAGTCCGGACATTGGCACGTACCGAGACGTTCATGCCGATATAGCCAGCTAACCCGGACAACACTGCGCCAAGCGCAAACCCGATCGCGGTGTACCAACTCAGGAACAGCCCGACCAACACGAACAGCACTGTCCCAGCAACCGAAATGGTGAGGTATTGCCGGTTGAGATAGGCACGCGCGCCTTCCTGGATCGCGGCGGCGATCTCCTGCATGCGTGCATTGCCGCTCGGCTGCGCGGACACCCAGCGCGCCGACACGATTCCATAGACGATTGCCAAGACCGCACAACCCAGCGCAAGCCACAACCCGTAGTGTTCCAGCATGACACCTCCCAAGAAAATGGATGTCGTCCGGTCGGGACGAACCAAGGGCGATGCACACAACGAGTGGACTGACGAATACGGACTCGACGGCCGCCTGGGCCGTAATGCGCGTCGCGAATGTTCAGGTGGCCGGATCGCGACCGAGTATGCGCCGCGGCTCGCGTGGCGACCAGCGTTACGGCTTTGGCGTGTCGTTCAGTTGCGGCGTGACAGCCTGCGGCCAATGTGATTCGGTCGACCCAGGAGTGTCCATGCCCCACCATGCTGCGCAAAAATACGCCGCGATGCTCGCGATGCTATTGCTGACGAGCCAAGCGTTTGCGGCAGAGCCCACGCCCGAACTCAAGCCGCGCGCACCCGGCACCGCGCAAGCGGTTGGTGCGGTGCACACCTTGCGGCAGATCCCGGAAGCCTGCGCACGCCTGGAAGGCGTATTTACCGAAAATGCTGCACAGCCGTACACATTGTCGGTGGTCCGCAGCAGCCCAACCTGCCAACCACGTGCACGCTTCGTGGATTTCGCCAAGGCCGCGCCCACTGTCGCCTCGGGCTGGATCTTCAACGATGTGATCCGTGTACCAAGCGCAGCGTGCCCGTCACAGCAAGCGGTCGTGCGCGTATGGCGCAAGCCGGTGGATGCGAAGCCGCAGCTCGATGGACAAGGCCAGTCTCGCATCTATCTGGAAGACGCTAAGCAGCAGGCCGCCGCCGGCAAGATTCCGCAGGTGCCCATGTTCGCCGCGCAGATGACGGTGGAAGGCAAGGCGTGTCAGTAATCTTCAGCGCTGCTAGAGAGTAGGAGCAGGCAAAAAAAGCGCAGCCGCCAAGCGGGAGCGGCCGGTGCTCGGAATCGCATATGCCACTCGTACACTACGGTTCCTGCATCGTTCACTCACGTGACGGCTGCTCGCTACGTTTCTCAACTTTCGGCGCCTGCTGGAGACCCATGGGCTTGCCGCACGGATGCTGGAAGCGGTCAACGCGCATCTGGCGCGCAAGGGCCAGAGCCTGCGGTCGGGCATGATCGTCGATGCAACGCTGATCGCTGCGCCCAGCTCAACCAAGAACGCAGACCATGCGCGCGACCCTGAGATGCATCAGACCAAGAAGGGCAATCAGTGGTATTTCGGGATGAAGGCGCACATCGGTGTGGATGAATTTTCCGGGCTGGTGCACCACGTGCAATGCACCGCAGCCAACGTGGCCGATGTCACGGTGACGCACGCATTGCTGCATGGCAAGGAAGACAGCGTGTTCGGCGACAGCGGCTATACCGGCGCGGACAAACGCCAAGAATTGCGGGACTGCGAGGCTGCATTTTTCATCGCCGCCAGGCCCTCGACGATGCAAGGCATCGGCAACACACGCGAGCGTGCTCGGGAACAGCGTTGGGAACACGTCAAGGCCAGCGTGCGCGCGAAGGTGGAGCATCCATTCCGGGTGATCAAGCGCCAGTTTAGCGACACCAAGGTCCGCTATCGCGGTCTGGCCAAGAACACGGCACAAGTGCTGACCTTGTTTGCGCTGTCGAACCTGTGGATGAAGCGAAAGCAGTTACTGCCTGCGATGGGGAGCGTGCGCCTGTAACCCGGGAAATTCCCAAGGAAAACGCCAGAAATGGCGAAAAATCCGAAGATCCAAACGCGACTCTCCGGAACGATGCCACCTTCCGCACTCTCAGGCCTCGTTGTTCAGACCTTCCCTAAAAGCGGGGGGATTACCCTGGCTCCATTTTTCATCTGCTTTATCCGTTCCAAGCCGGCAGCTTCTTCGCCACCGCGACATTCTTCAAACTCACATACTTCGGCAAGCCGTCGCTGCCGTAGGCCAGCGGGGCTTCGCCCTTGATCAACGGGGCGAAATAGCGGCGGGCGCGTTCGGTGATGCCGAAGCCGTCCTTGCGCAGGAAGCTGGGCGGCATCTTCTTTTCGTGATTGGCCACCTTGTGCAGGGGCGCGGGCACGATCTTCCAGCGGTATGGTGCGTCGCTGACACGCTCGATCACCGGGATCACCGCGTTCATGCCCTTGAGTGCGTATTGCACGGCAGCCTTGCCGAGCGCTTGCGCCTGTTCCCAGTCTGTCTTCGATGCGAGATGGCGCGCGGAGCGCTGGAGGTAATCGGGCAGCGTCCAGTGCACCTTGTAGCCGAGCCCCTGCTTGACCTGTGCGGCCAGGAACGCGGCCACGCCCCCTAGCTGCGCATGGCCGAACGAGTCGGCCGCGCCGCCGGCATCGGCGACGAACTTGCCGTGCGCGTCCTGGATGCCTTCGCTGGCCACCACCACGCACCAGCCGACCTTGTCCACCACCTGCTTCACCTTGGCCAGGAATGCAGCCTGATCAAAGGCGCGTTCAGGCAGCAGGATGATCTGCGGAGCATCGTCCGGGCCTTGCCCGGCCAGGCCTGCTGCTGCGGCCAGCCAACCGGCGTGGCGGCCCATCGCCTCATAGATGAAGACCTTGGTGGAGGTGTCGGCCATGGCGGCGACATCCAGTGCGGCCTCGCGTACCGAGACCGCGGTGTACTTGGCCGCCGAGCCGAAGCCGGGGCAGGTGTCGGTCACCGCCAGATCGTTGTCGATGGTCTTGGGCACGCCGATGCAGTGCAGCGGGTAACCATAGGCCTTTGCGAGTTGCGAGACCTTCCACGCGGTGTCGGCCGAGTCGTTGCCGCCGTTGTAGAGAAACCAGCGGACGTCGTGCGCGCGCAGCACCTCGAGCAGACGCTCGTACTTGGCGCCGTCTTCTTCCAGTGATTTGAGCTTGTAGCGGCACGAGCCGAATGCACCGCCGGGCGTTTGCGCCAGGGCGGCGATGGCGGCGGCGGACTCTTTGGAGGTGTCGATCAACTCCTCGCGCAAGGCGCCCAGGATGCCGTTGCGTGCGGCCAGCACCTTGATCTTGCGCGCGCGCGCCTCGGCGATGACGCCGGCTGCGGTGGCGTTGATGACGGCGGTGACGCCGCCGGATTGGGCATAGAGCAGGTTGCCAGTGGTCATAGCGGAACAGACTCCTCACATGGGGACAGTGCCGGGACATTCCCCGGATGCGGTAAGCTGCACAACCATACGGTCAGCGCCGGCGAAGACTGAGTCTAACGCCGCCCACCGCAACGCGTTTTTATTCGAAAGTGGAGTCCACTGATGCGATTGGTTCTATTGGGACCGCCCGGTTCGGGCAAGGGCACCCAGGCGACACGTCTCAAAGACACGTTTGACATTCCGCACATTTCCACCGGCGACCTGTTGCGCGCCGAAGTGGCCGCTGGCTCGCCGCTGGGGTTGAAGGCCAAGGAAGTGATGGCACGTGGCGACCTGGTGTCCGACGACATCCTGCTCGGCATGCTCGAGGCGCGCCTTGGCCAGGCCGATGTGGCCAAGGGCTTCATCCTAGATGGCTACCCGCGCAACGTGGCCCAGGCCAATGCGCTGGACGACTTGCTCGGCAAGATCGGTCAGCCGCTCGATGCCGTGGTGCAGCTGGATGTGGCCAGCGAGTTGCTGGTCGAGCGCATCGCCGGTCGTGCCAAGGCCGAAGGCCGCGAGGACGACAATCCGGAATCGGTGCGCAAGCGTCTGCAGGTCTATAACGATTCCACCGCACCGGTGATCGGCTTCTACGAGCAGCGCGGCAAGTTGGCGCGCGTGGATGGCGTGGGTTCGCTGGACGAAGTGCTGGAGCGCATCAGCAAGGCGCTCGGCCGCTGAGTCGGCAATGGGCCGGGAGCAAGGCCCGGTCGTGGGCAGGCGCGGCCTCTGGTCGCACTGCTTGCTCGCCGTGATCGCCCGGACCGCGGTGCCCAAACCCGAAAGAAAAACCCCGGACGTACAAGACGCCCGGGGCAGAATAACGCCAGTAGTAGACTTGCTCAGAGCCCCGAGAGCATGAGCTCCATGGGGATTTGGCCTCTTGGGGGAGTAGGACCAAGCGGATACTGCGACTGGCATTCAGCATGGTGAGCGATGTGGCTGGGTCCGCACATCGGGAAATTCTCGGCAATACGGCAGGAAATCCCCGGCACTTGGGCTTGCGTTGGATTGGAATGTCCGGCAACTGCGATCGGCGACAATAGGCGACATGAGCAAACTCCACATTCTCGGCATCGCCGGAACTTTCATGGGCGGTGTCGCCGCCCTGGCGCGTGAGCTGGGCTGGCAGGTGGAAGGCAGCGACCAGGCCATCTATCCGCCGATGTCCACACAGCTGGAAACACTGGGCATTGCGCTGGCGCAGGACTATGTGCCGTCCAATATTTCGCCGGACGCGACCGAGGTGGTTGTCGGGAATGCCCTGTCGCGCGGCAATCCGGCGGTGGAGGCGGTGCTGGATGCCGGCCGCCGCTACACCTCCGGCGCGCAATGGCTGGCCGAGCAGGTGCTGCCCGGCCGCGACACGCTGGCAGTGGCCGGCACCCACGGCAAGACCACCACCACCACCATCCTGAGCTACCTGCTGGAGGCGGCCGGGCGCGCGCCGGGGTTTCTGATCGGTGGTGTGGCCGAAGATTTCGGCGTGTCGGCGCGACTTGGCCAGGGGCGCGAATTCGTGGTGGAAGCCGACGAATACGACACCGCGTTCTTCGACAAGCGCAGCAAGTTCGTGCACTACCGGCCATTGGTGGCGATCCTCAATAACCTGGAATACGACCACGCCGACATCTTCCCGGACGTGGCTGCCATCCAGCGCCAGTTCCACCATCTGGTGCGCACGGTCCCCGCGCGCGGGCGTCTGATCGTTAACGGTGAAGACGCGCGCCTGGCCGAGGTGCTGGCGATGGGATGCTGGACGCCGGTGGAGCGGTTCGGGTTCGATGCGTCGCTGGAGTGGAGTGCGCGTTTGATCGCGGCCGATGGCAGCGCGTTTGCGGTGCTGCACCGTGGTGTGGAAATTGGCCAGGTGCAGTGGCCGTTGGTTGGGCGGCACAACGTCCTAAACGGGTTGGCGGCGCTGGCGGCGGTGCAGGCGGTAGGCGTGGATCCGGCGACGGTGATGGCGGCATTGGTGCAGTTTCAGAGCGTCAAGCGGCGGCTGGAAGTCATCGGCAGCGCGCGCGCGATCACCGTGTACGACGACTTTGCGCACCATCCCACCGCCATTGCGACGACGTTGCAGGGCTTGCGTGCGAAGGTCGGTGCGGCGCGTGTTGTGGTGGCAATGGAACCGCGTAGCAATTCCATGCGGCTGGGCGCGCATGCGCAGGCGCTGGCGCCGTCGTTGCACGATGCCGATGCGGTGGTGTTTCTGCATCGGCCGGAACTGGCCTGGGACGCCGCACCGATCATTGCGCAGGTACGCGGCCAGGCACGCGTGGTGCAGGACGTAGATGCTTTGCTGCACACGCTGGGCGAGATCGTCCAGCCCGGCGACCATGTGGTGTTCATGTCCAACGGTGGCTTCGATGGTGCGCCGCGTCGCTTCCTGGCGCAGTTGTCCTGATGGTGCCGCTCATGCCTGCCGGCGAGACCAGCACCTTGCCGCTGTTTCCGTTGCACAGCGTGTTGCTGCCCGGTGCGGCAATGGGGTTGCGCGTATTCGAGCGACGCTATCTGGATCTGGTGCGCGAGAGCGGCCGCAACGGCACCAGCTTCGGTGTTTGCCTGATTCTGGACGGCACCGAGGTTGGCGCGCCGGCAACGCCGGCTGCCTTCGGCACCGAGGTACGGATCGAAGATTTCGACGTCGGGGCCGATGGCGTGCTGGTGCTGCGCTTGCGCGGTACGCGCCGCTTCCGTGTGCAGCGTTCGCGTATCCGCGACAACGGTCTGGTCGTCGGCCAGGTGAGCTGGTGCGAGCCCGACAGCGACGACGAATTGCGCCCCGAGCACAGCCTGCTGGCCACGGTGCTTGAGCGGATGCTCGAACAGGTGGGTGGCGAATTCGCTTCGGTGGGGCCGGGTTTGCTGGATCAAGCCGCCTGGGTCGGCTGGCGGTTGGCCGAGCTGTTGCCGCTGACCGAGCAGCAGCGTCTGTCGCTGCTGCAGCAAGACGATCCGCATCGGCGGCTGGATCAATTGCTCGCGTGGATGCCGTAACACGCCCACGCAATGGCAGGCGAGCCCATCACTGCGCTTGCACCCTTGCAACGGCACACTTACCACGCTTGAGTGCGCTGTCGATCGCATCCACGCAACGGATGCCTGCAATAGCTGCACTTGCTATCGATCCACGGGAGTGAGCCTTGATCATCGACGTCAAACCGCGTGTGGCGGATGTGTTCAACCAGGTCTGGCGGACCCTGGCGGTGCTGTTCGTGTGGGATGTGTTGATCACGATCATCTACTACGTACTGCCGTTCCGCGCGCCGGCGTTGCCGTTGACCATCTTTGGCTCGGCGTTGGCGATATTCCTGGGTTTTCGGGCCAATTCGACCTATCAACGCTGGTGGGAAGGGCGCGTGCTGTGGGGCCAGATGATCAACGCATCGCGCAACCTGGTGCGTTTGAGCGTGAGCATTCTGTCCGCGCCGGAAGCCGCAGCGCTGGGGCGCAGCATCGCGCTGCGCCAGATCGCTTACGTCAATACCTTGCGCTGCCAGTTGCGTCGATTGCCGGTTGCCACCGCATTGCAGCCGCGTCTGGATGCCGATGAAGTGACCACGGTGATCACCCGCACCAACGTGGCCAACGGCTTGCTCGAGATCACCGGCCGCAGTGTGGAGCAGGCGCGGCGCGATGGCTGGATCGACAGCATCCAGCAGGCCAGCGTGGAGCGCATCCTGGTGGATATCGCCAACGCGCAGGGCGGCATGGAGCGCCTGAAAAATACCCCGTTGCCGTATCAGTACCGCTTCTATCCGAATTTTTTTACGCGGCTGTTCTGCGTGCTGCTGCCGATCGGTCTGGTGGAAACGCTGCAATACGCCACGCCGGTCGGTTCGACCGTGGCCGGGTTGATGTTTCTGGCAGTGCTGAAGATCGGCGATGAGCTAGTGGACCCATTCGCCAACACCACCCACGACCTGCCGCTGGACAGCATGTGCCGCACGGTGGAAATCGATGCGCTGCAGGCGATTGGCGAACAGGCACCGGAGCCGATGCAGCCAGTGGATGGCGTGCTGTGGTGAGGCATCGCGCGCCCGCTCAGCCAGGTTTTCAGCTTAAAAGTCAGCTGATCTGGACGACGCTACGTTGCGGCCATCGCGACAGCGCTCAAGAGATTGTTGGTAGCTCGGATCTACACAACTGCGCAATAGCCGCTCGCGGCTGCCGCCCGGTCCATCAACGACGTGGTCATGGCGGACCCGATGCTGCAGGATCGGACGCTGTGGTGTCCGCAGGCGGTGCAACGTTGTCTTTGTTCTCGCCACGCACCGCACTGCCTGAGGTGCTGTCGATCAGGATCACCGGCACCTGCGAGCGACGCCGCTGTTCCATGCGATGGGGCAGCGGGCCGAGCGCCTCGCGCAAGGCGCTCAGTGCAGGATCGACACCGCGCAGCGGGTACCACAGGCCGATCAGGCTGAAGTGGCGGCTGTAGCGCAAGGTCTGGGTGCTGCCCACCCACAACGGTTGTGCATCCGGCTGCAGGCGTGCGGCGGCCGGCCACAGGCGCAGCACATGCACGTGGCCGGGCGCGGCATGGCGCACCATCAACAGGGCTTCGACCTGGGTATCCAACGTGGCCGGCAGAATCGGTACTTCGTCCGGGCGGCCGCTGACATCGAGCAAGTGCAGCGCCTGTTCCCAGCCCGCCTGCGGCTGGACCCGCCAGCCGCGCGCCTGAAGCTGGCGCTGCAACGGAGCGAGCGGGCCGGCCAACTGGACGTCCAGCGGCCAGCGCTGATCGTCGTCGAATTCGTTGCGGCGTGCCGGCAGCAGGCGCCATTGGTCTTCCCACCACGCGTTTGCGGGCAACTCCATCAATGCCGGCGGTGGCGGTTCGAACTTGGCCAGCTTGGTCTCGAGGTTGCGTGGCGCAAAATAAATTGCGCAGCTTACGAACACCCCGTAGAAGATCCACGACACCGGCTTGACCCAGAACGCGCGCGTGGCACGGCGGCGGTAGGCAATGCCCAGCACCAGCAGCCAGAAGATGCCAAACAGCATGCCGCCGACGACGTCGCTGAGCCAGTGCGCACCGAGGTACAAACGCGCAAAACCGATCAGCGACACGATGGCGCCGCTGACCAGATACGGCCACACGCGGCGGCGGCCAGGCAACTCGCGCGCGATCAGAAGCGCGAAAAAGCCGAAGGCGATCGTGGCCATGGTGACCGCAACCGACGGGAAGCCGAATCCACTGCTGGCCGCAGGCGGGCGCACCACCTGTACGGTGGCGCCAAGCAGCTGCGTGAGCGCCAGGCCGAAGGCCAGCGCAATGACCCAATGGGCCACGGCCATCCAGCGACGACGCCAGGCCAGATAGCCCATCGCGGCGGCAATGGCCGGCAACAGCACCTGCCAGTCGCCCAACGAGGCCAGCGCCACCATCGGGTAGTCGGCCAACGGGTTGCGCAGCGCCAGCATCAGGTCGTGCACGGCCAGGTCCACGCGCAGCGGCTCGCCATGCGCCAGCACCACCATCAGCAGCACAAACCAGCCCCAGCCGAGCAGCAACAGCATCAAGGCCATCATGGCCAGCGGTACCGATTCGCGACGGCGCGGGTCGAATACGCCGACCGACCAATTCCCCAAGACCGGATGCCGGTGCGACCACTCCAGCAGGCGTGCCAGCAAGGCATCCAGATGGCCGGCCGACCAGCGGTACGAATACAGCACCACCGCCCAGGCAAGCCCGATCACCGCCGCCAGCAAGGCAACCACCACGAATAACCGCCCGGCCACCGCGGCCACTGCGTCGTAGGCCGTGCCCAGCACCCAGCCGGGCACCAGGAACAACAACGCCCACGACACGCAGGCCAGGCCGCTGGCAACCAGATACCGTTTGAACGGCATGCGCGACATGCCGGCAATCGCCGGCACGAACGGGCGCACTGCACCCACGTAGCGCGCAATCAGGATGCTTTTGAAGGCATTGCGTCGGAACAGCAGCTCGCCGCGCTCCAGCAATTGCGGGTAACGCCGGAATGGCCAGTAGGTGTGCAGCTGATGGCCCCAGCGATGGCCGACCCAGAAGCTCAGCGCATCGCCAACGAAGGCGCCCAGGGTGGCGCATCCCACCGCATAAGGGCCGTTGATCTGCCCGAGCCCGATGAGCACGCCAATGGCGAACAGCAACGGCAACGCAGGCACGATGGCGCCCAGCACGATCACCGCATCACAAAATGCGATGCCAAAGATCACCACGCCAGCCAAGGTGGGGTGGTGTCCGATCCACTCCAGCGTGGCGTCGATCCATGAGTTCATGTCTGAATTATAGGTGGGCGCGGCGGCACCTGATCTGCATCGTCCTCACATCGGGGGGATCGGCTTCACCTGAGGTTGCAGCCATGCAGCGGCCGCACGCGCGTATGCCACGGATGCGCGCAGCGAGACAGGCCTGCCGCCTACAATGGGGGATGAGTCACGACCCTGCAGCCAATCTGCCGCTGAAGTCCGATACGTTCGGGCGCATCCTGTTGGTCCGCGATGGCGAACGCATGTTCGTGCGTCGTGACGTGAGCGTGGCGCCGTGGCTGTTGCGTGGCGTGGCCTGGTGGCTGGCACGGCGCGAAGCGCTGGCCTTGCGCCAGCTGGATGGCGTGCCGCGCACACCGCGGCTGCTGCACTGGGACGGGCGGCACCTGGACCGCAGCTATCTGGACGGCGCTGCGATGTACCAGCGTCCGCCGCGCGGCGATCTGGCCTACTTCCGCTGCGCGCGCAGGCTGTTGCAGCAGCTGCATCGCCGCGGCGTGACCCACAACGATCTGGCCAAGGAAGCCAACTGGTTGGTGCAGGAGGACGGCAGCCCGGCGGTGATCGATTTCCAGCTGGCGGTGCGCGGCAACCCGCGCGCGCGCTGGATGCGTCTGCTTGCTCGCGAAGACCTGCGCCACCTGCTCAAGCACAAGCGCATGTATTGCCCGGCCGCACTGACCCCGGTGGAACGCCGCGTGCTCAAGCGCACCTCCTGGGTCCGCGAGCTGTGGTTCGCCACCGGCAAGCCGGTCTACCGCTTCGTGACCCGCCGCGTGCTGCACTGGGAAGACAACGAGGGGCAGGGGCCGAAGCCCTGAGGGGCGGGGATTGGTTGTTCGGGATTTGGGATTCGTAAAGGCGGTTGGTGCAGGGTTGGTGGTTGGTCGGTTGAAGCCAGCAGCTACGCGTTACGCGTCCCGATTGGTGCCGATTACCGGCTGTAAGCTCTGACGAATCCCTAATCCCGGCTCCCCAATCCCATGACGTTAAATGGCAAAACCTTGTTCATCACCGGTGCCTCGCGCGGGATTGGCTTGGCGATTGCGTTGCGGGCGGCGAGCGATGGGGCGGATGTGGCGATTGCGGCCAAGTCGGCGGTGGCCAATCCCAAGTTGCCTGGCACCATCCATAGCACGGCCGCGGCGGTGAATGCGGCCTGTGGGCAGGCGCTGGCGCTCAAGTGCGACATCCGCGACGAAGCGCAGGTGCGTGCGGCCGTGGCGGCGACGGTCGATGCGTTCGGCGGGATCGACATCCTGGTCAACAACGCCAGTGCGATCTGGTTGCGCGGTGCGCTGGACACGCCGATGAAGCGCTTCGATCTGATGCAGCAGGTCAACGCGCGCGGCAGTTTTCTGTGCGCTTAGAGTGGCTAACAAAACGTAGCGAGCGGTCGTCAGGTGGGCGTGGACGGCGCACAGGAACCGGAGTGTACGAGGGGTACATGAGGATTCCGAGCACCGGCCGCGCCCGCCTGGCGGCTGCGCAGTAGTTTTGTTAGCCGCTCTTAGGCGTGCCTGCCGCATCTGCTGTAGGCGGCCAATCCGCACATTCTCACCTTGGCCCCGCCGCCGTCGTTGAACCCGGCGTGGTGGGGCGCGCACACCGGCTACACGCTGGCCAAGATGGGCATGAGTCTGGTCACCCTGGGGTTGGCGGCAGAATTCGGCCCGCAAGGCGTGGCGATCAATGCGTTGTGGCCGCGTACCGTGATCGCCACTGACGCCATCAACATGCTTGCCGGTGTGGACGCCGCAGCCTGCCGTCGGCCGGAGATCATGGCCGACGCCGCACATGCGGTGCTGACGCGCGCCGCGGCCGGGTTTTACGGGCAGTTTCTGATCGATGACGAGGTCTTGGCCCAGGCCGGCGTCACCGACTTGCGCGGCGATGCAATGGATCCGTCGCGTGCCTTGCTGCCGGATCTGTTTCTGGACTGAGAGCAGCTGACCACAGGGCGAGCAGGTGTCGTGGGCGTGGACGGCATGCCGGAACCGCAGTGTACGAGTGGCACACGCTCTACCGAGCAATGGCCGCGTCCGCCTGACGGCGGCGGCGTGGTGTTGGCTGCTGCAGCGCCTCAGCCGTTGCCCAGCTCCGGCAGTGGCTCGGCACATTGGCGGCAATAACGTGCGTCGGCCGCGTGGCCTTCCAGCCCGCAGCGGGCGCAGTTGCGCGCGTCGCGTTTGCCGGAATGGCCTCCTTCGCGCAACGAGCTGGCCAGTTCGGCGGTATAGATGCCGGTGGGCACGGCGATGATGCTGTAGCCGATCAGGATCAGGGCCGAGGTGACGAAACGGCCTAGCGTGGTCTGCGGCACCAGATCGCCGAAACCCACCGTGGCCATGGTGACGATGGCCCAGTACATGCTGGTGGGGATGCTGGTAAAGCCGTGCTGCGGGCCTTCGATGATGTACATCGTGGCGCCGGCGATCACGGTGATGGTGAGCACGGTGAACAGGAACACCAACACCTTGCGACGGCTACGCCACAGCGCATCCAGCAATTGCCCGCTTTCTTCGATGTAGCGGGTGAGTTTGAGAATGCGGAACAGCCGCAGGATGCGCAGCACGCGCACCACCAACAGGGTCTGCGCGCCGGGCACGAAGAACGAGAGATAGCTGGGCAGGATCGACAGCAGATCGATCACGCCCCACACGCTGAGCGCGTAATGCAGCGGGCGCCGCACCACGGCCAGACGCAGCGCGTATTCGATGGTGAAGATCACCGTGAACGCCCATTCCAGCGGCACCAGCCAGTCCGCGGCATGCGAATGGATGCGCGGCACGCTGTCGATCATGATCACCACCACGCTCGCCAGGATCGCGACCACCAGCATCAGGTCGAAATTGCGCGAGGGGCGGGTGTCGTGGCGGTAGATGATGTCGAACCACTGCCGGCGCCAGCCATCGTCGGTGGCGGCAGTGAGTTGCGGATCGGAGAAAGGGCGCATGCGCGCATTGTGCCGCAGGCCGGCGAATGCGCGAGAATGTTGCTTTTCCCTCCGCTTCTGCGACCCAACCTCATGAGTACCGCTGCCGATTCGCCCCTGTCCCTCGCGCACTACTACCTGCCGGTGTATCGCCCGCGCCAGGTGGTGCTGGAGCGCGGGCAGGGTAGTCGTGTGTGGGACGATGCCGGGCGCGAGTACCTGGATCTATCGTCGGGTATTGCGGTGAGCGGGCTGGGCCATAACGACCCCGATCTGGTGGCTGCGCTCACCGAGCAGGCCGGCAAGCTGTGGCACACCAGCAACGTGTTTTTCAGTGCGCCGCCGCTGAAACTGGCCGAAGAACTGGTGAACGCCTCGCGTTTCGCGCACAAGGTGTTCCTGTGCAACTCCGGCACCGAGGCCAACGAGGCGGCGATCAAACTGGTGCGCAAGTGGGCCAGCAGCCAGTGCCGTCCGGCCGACAAGCGCGTCATCGTCACCTTTCGCGGCAGTTTCCATGGGCGCACGCTGGCATCGGTCACCGCCACCGCGCAGCCCAAGTACCAGGAAGGCTACGAGCCGCTGCCGGGTGGATTTCGCTACGTGGATTTCAACGACGTCGCGGCGCTGGAAGCGGCGATGGCCAGCGGCGATGTGGCGGCAGTGATGGTGGAGCCGATCCAGGGTGAGGGCGGGGTGATGCCGGCCGCGCCGGGCTTCCTGAGCCGCGTGCGCGCGCTGTGCGATCAGCACGATGCGTTGCTGGTGCTGGACGAGATTCAATGCGGCATGGGCCGCACCGGCACGCTGTTTGCGCATTGGCAGGAACAGGTGACGCCGGACATCGTGACCCTGGCCAAGGCGCTGGGAGGCGGTTTCCCGATCGGCGCGATGCTGGCCGGGCCCAAGGTGGCCGAAACCATGCAGTTTGGCGCGCACGGGACGACCTTCGGTGGCAATCCGCTGGCCGCGGCGGTGGCGCGCGTAGCGCTGCGCAAGCTGGCCTCGCCGCAGATTGCCGATAACGTGGTGCGGCAATCTGCGGCATTGCGCGCAGGTCTGGAAGCGCTCAACGCCGAGTTCGGCCTGTTTGCGCAGATTCGTGGGCGTGGCTTGATGCTGGGCGCGGTGCTGGCTCCGGAACACGCCGGCCAGGCGGGGGCGATCCTGGATCTGGCGGCCACGCATGGCTTGCTGCTGCTGCAGGCCGGCCCGGATGTGTTGCGTTTCGTGCCGGCACTGAATCTGACCGATGCCGAACTGGCCGATGGTCTGGCGCGTTTGCGTCTGGCCATCGCCGAGTACATCGCGCAGCCGTGATGTCGGGCGGTACTCGCGCGCCCTCTGGCCGGCACCATGCCGGCCAGAAGCGTGTTGGAGGATGCGTGGTGTGTGGCCTGCGGTGATGTCGTCCGCGTGGTCTTCCGATTCCCGGGTGGGATGGCTGTCTTCCGCCGTCCCCTTATGCCCCCCCGTTCCACGTCCCGGCCCCGCTTGCGACGCGGGGCGCGCCAGGGCACGCATGCGGTGCTTTCTCGCCCCGTGGGGAGAGCGGCCTTGTCTCATGCAAGTCCGTACCGCTTCAGCACCCGCCGCAATCCGCGGGCGTCGCGCACGGTGTCGGCGTGCAGGCCGGCCGCGCGTGCGCCACGCACGTTGACGAACAGGTCGTCGACAAACAACGTGCGTTCGGCACGTTGCTCGAGTTGCGCAAGCGCGCGCTGATAGACCGGCACATCCGGTTTGCGGCCGCCCATTGCGCCGCTGCACAGCACGCGGCCCCGCAACAACGGAAATAGCGATGGCACGATCCGCTCGATCGCTTCTTCCATCAGCGGGCCGTTATTGGTAAGCACTGCCACCGCCGTGGTCGTCGACACCGCCAGCACCTGTGTCACCACCAACGGGTCGGCGCGGCAGGCCGCCACGCGCGTATCGATCCAGGTTGCGCGATCGATCGGCTGCCTCAGCCCTTCGCTCAAACGCGCCAGATACGCCTGCGTGCCGATCGCGCCAGCATCGTAGGTGCGCTCCAAACCTTGCACGAACAACACCTCATGCACGCGCTGCGGTGAGCAACGCGCCGCTGCTGCAAGCGCGGCCATGCGCCGTGGCCGCGCGTGGTGCGCGAGCACGCCATCGAAATCCAGCAACAGCAGCGACGGTGGTGCAGGCGACATGGGTGTGCTCGTACGGTGGCTGAGCAGCGTTGTCAATTCGGCGCGGCATGGCAAGCGCGCAAGACCTGCAATGCAGGACCTCCGCGCAGGTAGAGGTGGTGGCGCTATCTATTCAGAGTTTTGAATTCGGTCGCGACCTACCCGCCTGCGCCGACCCCACCCGCCGCACCGTGGTTGCCGAGCAATCGCGCTGGTTATGGTCACTGCACGCCGCATCCGCGGTATCAGCCGGTCCCGGGGGAGCGCCCGGTCACTCAGCACGCCACACGTCTCCATGGGTTGATTGCATGCAAAAGTGCTTGAACACCGATCAATTGGGGGCCTCGGTCGCCGACATCCTCGCCACCGCCCGCCCGCGCCACGCGCTGGCGTCAATGACCTTGTTGCTGGCCGGCGCGCAGGCCTTGCCTGCACTGGCGCAAGACGCACGCACGCTCGATGCGGTCAGCGTGGCGGGTACCGGCTCCACGCGCACCACCGCGTCCATCTCGGTGGACGAGATCCAGGCGCAGGTGCCCGGCGTTGCGCCGCAGCAGCTGTTGGCCAGCCTGCCCGGCGTGAACGTGCAGACCACCGACCCGTTTGGGCTGTATGAGTTCGGTGATTCGATGACCATCCGCGGGCTTTCCGCCAAGCAGATCGGCGTGACCCTGGACGGCATTCCGATCGAAACCGTGCAGTCGTACATCTCCGACGGTTCGGTGTCCTGGGATCTGCATGAGCGCATCACCGGCAACCCGGAAGTGGATGCCGAGCATTACAGCGAATGGCAGAACGGGCGACGCGACTCGCTGCTCAGCCTGCACGGCGATTTTCTGTTCAACGATGCAGTCGGCTTCACCTTTACCGGCTATTACGAAAACAAGCATGGGTATGGCGTCGGCGGCACTCCGCCCAGCACGGCGACAGGCCTGTACAACGATGCCATCGCCGGCATGCCGGGGCGCACCGATATCGCCATCAACGACCCGCAGATCGTCGATGCCAACGGCAATGTCACCCACGTCGGTGCGATGACGCGGCGCGAAGAAATCATGGGTGGTGATCGCTATGGCCTAACCACCGCAGTGTCGTGGGAAACCGAGCACAACAAACTCGAAGTCGGTGCGTGGTACGAAAATTACGACTTCGATCAGGTGCGCCCGCTGTACAACCTGGACCCGGCCACCGGCGCATTGCTCAAAAGCGCGCTGCCGATCGTGATCTACTACGACAACCACTTCTCTACCGAAGTGAAGCAGCTCTACATCAAGGACACGCTACGCCTGCTCGAGGACCGGCTCACGATGGAATTCGGCGCCAAGGAGCTGGCTGTCAAACGCGACTACAACGGCATCGCCAATCTCGACGATTTCAACGCTGGTGTGCGGCGCGATGTCTCCATCAAGAACAGCGATTGGTTCCAGCCGCAGGTCGGCACCAGCTTCCAGCTTGCCGAGGGGGTGCAGGTGTTCGCCAACTGCGCGGAAAACTTCAGCTCGGCGCCGCGGCTGGCGCTGAGCTCTGGTGCATTCAACCCGAATATCGCACCGGAAGAGTCCACCAACATCGACATCGACATCGGTATCCGCGCCGAATCCATGCAGTGGAGCGGCTATCTCGCTGCCTACAGGATCGATTACGAAAACCGCATCATCGCGCTGACCGACCCGGCCCCGCTGGTGGTTGCACCGACCGTCTACGCCAACGTCGGCGATGTGCAGACCTATGGCGCGGAAGTCTCCGGCATGTGGAAGCTCGCGCCAGGCTGGCGGTTGGGCGCGTCGCTGACCTGGAACACATCCGAATTCCCGGACAATTATTTCGGCCCGGTCAGTGGCAACCTGGTGCAGGTGAAAGGCAACGCGGTGCCGGATGCGCCGAAGGTGATGTTCAGCGTCAACGGCGGTTGGGAAGGCGCGCATTTCTTTGCCAACCTCGATACCAAATACACCGGCAAGCGCTACGGCGACACGCTCAATACCGATCGGGTGGATGCCACCTTCATCGTCAACGGCAGCGTCGGGTATCAGGGCGGGGACAGCGGGTTTCTTGTCGGTGGCCGACTGCAATTGTCGGTCTGCAACCTGTTCGACAAGGACGATGCGATCGGTGCGGTGTTTACCAACGAAAGCTCCGGGTCGTATCAGTTGATCGCACCGCGTCAGCTGTTCGCCAGCCTGGCCTACACATTCTGAGGTGCAGCCGCGGCCGGCAGGGTTGCCGGTCGCGTGCGTTAGTCCATGACATGCGGGGGACGTGCGTTGATGCAAGGCAATCACACGGGAACGATGACGCGGCGGCAATTGCTGGCGCGCATCGGCATGACCGCCGGCGGCGCAATGATGTATCAGGCGATGAGCAGCCTGGGCATGGCGGCCGAATCCAATTTCAAAGGCCCACTGCAACTGGATGGCGACCCCAAGGGCGCCTCGGTCCTGATCCTGGGCGCCGGCTTGGCCGGCATGAGCGCCGCATTCGAACTGCGCAAGGCCGGTTACCGCGTGCAACTGCTCGAATACAACGACCGCCCCGGCGGGCGTAACTGGACCCTGCGTGGTGGGGACCGCTACACCGAGTTGGGTGGCGCCACGCAGCATTGCCAGTTCGACGACGGGCTGTATCTCAACCCCGGCCCATGGCGCATTCCGCATCACCACAAGGCAGTGCTGAGTTACTGCAAGCAGTTCGGCGTGGCACTGGAAGCCTTCAACCAGGTCAATTACAACGCGCTACTGCACAGCCAGAAAGGCTTCGGCGGAAAACCGCAGCGCTTTCGCGCCATCGACGCCGATTACAAGGGCCACGTGTCCGAGTTGCTGGCCAAGTGCACGCAGCAACACGCCCTGGACACGGCCGTCAGCTGCGAGGATCAGGAACTGCTGCTGGAATCGCTGCGCACCTGGGGCGCGCTCGACCAGAAGTTTGGGTATGTCAAAGGCAAGGACAGCAGCGAGCGGCGCGGGTTTGCGCGCTATCCCGGTGGCGGTTTGTCGGGCAGGCTGGAATTTTCCGATCCTTTCAGCGTGCAGGACGTGCTGCGCTCACGCCTGTGGACCACACTGGCGGCCGGCAACAACTACGAGATGCAGACCACCATGTTCCAGCCGGTGGGAGGCATGGACCAGATCGGCAAGGCATTTGCGCGTCAACTGGGCAATGCCATCACCTACAACGCCAAGGTCACCAAGATCGATCAGGACGGCAGCGGCGTGCGCGTGTCCTGGCAGGATGCGGCGCGCGGCGGCGAAGAACGCCTTGCCACTGCGGACTGGTGCATCTGCACGATTCCGCTGTCGGTGCTCAGCCGCATACCGGTCACTGCCAGCGATGCGATGACCACGGCGATCGGCAAGGTGCCCTACGCGGCATCGGTGAAAGTGGGCCTGCAATTCAAGCGCCGTTTCTGGGAAGAAGACGAAGCGATCTACGGCGGCATCAGTTACACCGATCTGCCGATCACCTTGATCAGTTATTCCAGCACCAATTACCACAGCCCGGGCAAAGGCGTGCTGCTCGGTGCCTATGTGTGGGGGCTGGATGCTTACCAGTTCACCGCGATGTAACCGGGGCAGCGCGTGCGCAAGGCGGTGGAATACGGCACCCAGCTGCATCCGCAATATCCGCGCGAATTCGAAAACGGCATTGCGGTCGGCTGGCACCGCGTGCCCTTCACGCACGGCTGCTTCGGCATGTGGACCGAGCAGGCGCGCGCCGAGCATTACGAACCGCTGTGCCAGATCGACGGCCGCCTGGCGCTGGCCGGCGAGCACGTGTCGTACATTCCGGCCTGGCAGGAGGGTGCCATTCTGTCGGCACACGATGTCATTGGCCGCCTGCATCGCAAGATCATTGCCCACGGAGCGCGCGCATGAGTCTGCTGCCAAGAGCGTGCGGCGCCACCGTCGCGCTCGCCATTCTTGCCTTGTTGCTGCCGCCCAACGTGCGCGATGCGCAGGCGCAGAGTTCCGATGCCACCCAGCTGTTTCCGCAGCAAGGCTTTGCCAAGGCCTCCGGTCAGGACGTTTACCAGGCGATCTGCCAGGACTGCCATCTGCCGGCCGGCCATGGCGCGCAAGGTGCCGGCGACTATCCTGCGCTTGCCAGCACCCCCAAGCTGGCTGCCGGCCCGTACGTGACCATGATGGTGCTCGACGGCCACGCGGGGATGCCGGGGTTTGCCGACATGCTCGACGACCGCCAGGTGGCCGAAGTGGTGAGCTACGTGCGCACGCACTTCGGTAACGACTATGCCGAGCGCGTGACCATCGACGACGTCAAATCGCTTCGCCACTGATCCTCTCTCATACAAGGAATTGCCATGCACCGTTCCATCACGACCGGTCTTAGCGCCGTAGTGCTGTGGTCTGCCAGTCTTGGCGCTGCGCACGCCGCCGAGGTGATCCGCCACAAGATTCCCAACAGCGATTTCCCCATTGCCGCGGCGGTGGAAATTCCCGCCGGCAAGGCCACGGTGTATGTCAGCGGCAAGGTGCCGGCGGTGATCGACACCAGTGCGCCGAAGGATTCCGCTGCCGCCTATGGCGACACCAAGGCGCAAACGGTGAGCGTGTTGAACCAGATCAAGCAGTAGCTGGGCACGATTGGGTTGGGCATGGGCGATGTGGTGAAGATGCAGGTGTTTCTGGTCGCCGATCCGGCGATGGGCGGCAAGATGGATTTCAACGGTTTCATGGAAGGGTATTGCCAGTTCTTCGGGACCAAGGAGCAACCCAACCTGCCGGCGCGCTCGGCATTCCAGATCGCAGCATTGGGCAACCCGCTGTACCGGGTCGAGATCGAAGTTGTCGCTGTGCGCCCTTGAGTCCGCGTTGTCATCCTGCTGGAGGTTGTATGAACACTGCTCTTTCGCGCAGCGCGTTTCTGCGCGACTCCGCGCTGTTTGCCGGCGCCGCCGGTACCGGCAGCCTGCCGCTGCTGGCCAGCGCCGTCGAGCGCTCCACTGCCATCACGCCCACACCGGCAACGGCGCTGGCACCGGTAATGATCGACTCCAATGAATTTCCGGATGGACCGTCTACTGCTGCAGTAAAGGCCATCGCGCAGATCGCGCCGCAAGGCGGGCGGTATCTGCGCCAGGTACAGACGGAATTGATGACCACCCTGGCTGCCGAGCTCACGCTGCCGGTGGATCATCTGATGGCGTATGCCGGGTCCACCGAGCCGCTCGACTACACGATGCTGGCGTTCACCTCGCCCAGCGCCGCATTGGTCACTGCCGACCCCACCTACGAATCCGGCTGGCGTGCGGCAACCCGCAATGGCGCGCGCTTGATCAAGGTGCAGCTGCGCAAGGATTTTTCGCACGATGTACAGGCCATGTGCGCGGCCGATGCCAACGCTGGCGTGATCTACATCTGCAATCCCAACAACCCCACCGGCTCGGTCACCGCTCGCAAGGATCTGGATTACGCGTTGGCGCACAAGCCCAAAGGCAGCGTGTTGGTGGTGGACGAGGCCTACATCCATTTTGCGCAGAGCACGCGCAGCGTGGTCGACATGGTTGCCGCAGGCGAAGACGTGGTGGTGTTGCGCATCTTCTCCAAGCTCTATGGCATGGCCGGCATCCGCCTGAGCTATGCGGCGGCGCGCCCGGACCTGCTGGCCAAGCTGAAGTTCTACAGCGTCAACAGCTTGCCGGTCACCGCCGCCGGGCTGGCCAGCCTGCGCGATCCGGCGCTGGTGCCGCAACGGCGCGCGCGTACGGCCGCTACCCGAACGGACGTGATGGACTTTCTTGCCAGGCAGGGCTTTGCGTGCACTGCCTCGGAGAGCAATTGCTTTATGGTCGATGTGAAGCGCCCGGCAGCGGGCTTCAAGGACGATATGGCCACCCACGGCGTGTTCATCGGCCGCAGCTGGCCGGTGTGGCCAACCTGGTCGCGCATTACGGTGGGCACCGATGCGGAAATGGCGCGCTTCAAACACGCATTCGTGCAGGTCATTGCCGGAAAACGCGGCCCGTTGCCGGTGCCGAGCGTGGAGACTGCAGTGGCCGATCCGATGGATGCGTTTTTCCGTTACGCGTAAGGCCGGCGTGCGACGGAGCGCTCGGTCGATGCGCCTGCTGCGCAGCTGATGCGGGCGTGATGCACTGCCGATTGTGCATCGGCTACCCTGGCACTGTCGGCTATCGCTCTCACCGCCGCATCCACTGTGCTGCAACTTCCCAACGCAGGAGTGTTCTCTTGAAGCTGTTTTCCACGATTGCTGTGTGTGCGCTGGCGCTGATGGCGCCGACGGCATGGGCACGGGCGTGCGCGGTGACCATCACCGGCAACGATCAAATGAAGTTCGACCAGAGCGCGATCAAGCTTGCGCCCGAGTGCACGCAGGTGGAGCTCACGCTCAAGCATTCCGGCAAGATGGCTGCCACCGTCATGGGGCACAACTGGGTGTTGACCAAGTCTGCCGATTTCCCGGCGGTGGCCAATGCAGGCCTACGTTCGACCATTGCCGACAGTTATCTGCCCAAGGCCGACGCGCGCGTGATTGCGCACACCAAGGTCATCGGCGGCGGCGACAGCACTACGGTGAGTTTTCCCACCAGCAAGCTGAGCAAGGGCGCCCACTACACGTTCTTCTGCTCGTTCCCCGGCCACTGGGCGATGATGAAGGGCACGCTGACGTTCGGGTGATGTAAGTGGGGCGGCCAACGCTGTCAGGCCTTGCCGCCATACGTGCAAAGCCGCATTGAACGCGCGATGCTTGTAGCTCTGGTTCAGTCAGGTCGCGCCGGCTGATCTGCATGCCGGTCGCTTCCACGCAACAGCCCGCGTTGCAATGCTTGCGCAAGCGCGCTTTCGCGACTGCGCGCGTCGAGCTTGCGGTACAGGTTTTTCAGGTGGAATTTGACCGTGTTTTCCGACAGATGCAGGCAGCGTGCGATCTGCTTGTTGGAATCGCCGCGCGCCAGTTGCGCCAGTACTTCCAGTTCGCGCTCGCTGATGATGTCGCCGGCCGGGTCGTCGTCGCCGCTGAGGCGTTCGAGCAAGGCCTGGATGGTCAATGCACGCGTGGTGCCGCCAACGGTCTGCGGGTCGTGCTGGCGGAGCGAGCGCAGCATCGCCTTGGCCGGCAAGCCCAGTTCCACGATCGCCTGCCAGCTTTGCGTGAGGGCGACATGGTCCAGCGCGCTGTACAGATACGGCAGGCCGGCGACCAGTTCGCCGCGTTGTTGCAGTACCAGCGCGATACGCGCACGGGTGCGCGCCAGATGGCAGACATTGTCGTTGACAAGGCACGCCTGCTCGATCTGCCCGAGGATGCTCAGCGCTGCGCTGCTGCGCCCGGCCAGGCGATGCCAGCGGGCCAGTGCGAAGCCCATCGCCGCGCGATCGTGCCAGCGGTGTGCCGAGCGCAAGGTGTGCGCCAGGCCGGATTCGGCGCCGGTACGTGCGATCAGCACATCGATGGCGGCATTGCCTGGATGTTCCAGCAACAGCATCCGTCGCCATGCTGCAGCCAGTTCCGACAAGCACGCCAGCTTGCGCCCGTGTGCGATCTGTTCGATATGCTCCAGCAACAGCAATGCACTGCGTCCGCTCATCGACAGGGCTGCTGCCGAGTCGGTCGTAGTCGTCGAGAATCACGCTGATGCGGCGGGGCGCCGCGCGCAGCGCGCGAATCAGCAATGCCACCGCCTCGCGCGAGTCCTGGTCGCGGTTGTGCAGCACCGTGGCGCACAGCGCATGGTCGGCACCTGCGTTCTGCAGCGCCAGCGCAAGATGGCCGAGAAAACGCGCAGCGTCGGCATCTTCTTCGTCCAGCGACAGCCATGCCACCGCGCACTGCTCTCGCGTACTCAGGTGCGCATGCCACTGCGTCAGCAGCGTGGTCTTGCCAAAACCGGGTGGGAAGCAAGAGCGTCAGCGGGCGTGCCTGCGCCTGATCCAGCGCAGCCAGCAGTGCACCCCGTGCCACCGCGCCGGGGCGCGGCAACGCAGGCTCCAGCGTGCCGGCAAGCAGCCAATCGGGAATCACGGGGTCGCGCGAGGGTGACGGGCGCGGAGCGAGCAGCGCAACAGGCGTGAGCATGAGACGAGGGCGGCCGTATCAAGCGTCGGCAGCGTGCCTGCTCGACACGCTGCAGATCGGGGTGAACCAGCGGCAATGCAGCATGATCACCGGATTCGGCAACGACGGTGCAGCGGCTGCTTCGAGGGTCCCCACCGATGCCCGTCCCTGAGCACCTTTCAGAAACATATGACAGCCATAGGACAAAAGCAAAGTGAGCTGCGCCCAGTCGGGAGCTTCATCGCGGCAGATGCGCCTGCTTGTATGCAGGATCAAGGACCGCTAGAGGTCGCCAGGCGCCGGTGGGGCGCATTCAGAGGCACCAACGCGCAGCTCCAGCGTCTCGTTGTCACGCGCACCGCCTTGCAGGTGCTGCTGGCACAGACGACACGCACTACCTGCACAGTCAGGCCCACATGCAGCTCCGGTGAAGCAGACCTGGCCAACCTCCTGGGCCACTAAGAGCGGCTAACAAAACTACTGCGCAGCCGCCAGGCGGGCGCGGCCGGTGCTCGGAATCCTCATGTACCCCTCGTACACTCCGGTTCCTGTGCGCCGTCCACGCCCACCTGACGACCGCTCGCTACGTTTTGTTAGCCACTCTAAAACAGCGGCACGATCACGCCGCACCGCAGACCCTCAAAGCTGCGCGCTAACCGATTCCCCATTCCCCGCCAATCAGCGCGCCACTTCCGCAAACGCCTCGCGCGCCGCTGCCAGGGTGGCTTCGATCACCGCCTCGTCGTGTGCGCTGGACATGAAGCCGGCTTCGTACGCCGAGGGCGCCAGGTACACGCCCCGCTGCAGCATCGCGTGGAAGAAGCGGTTGAAGCTGGTGATGTCGCACGCCGTGGCCTGTGCGTAGCTCTCCACGATGTCGTCGGTGAAGAACAGCCCGAACATGCCGCCGACCTGGTTGGTGGTGATGGCAATGCCGGCTGCGCGCGCGGCATCTTCCAGGCCTTCGCACAACATGCTGGTGGCCTCGTTCAGGCGCGCATGGAAGCCTGGCTCCTGCACCAGTTCCAGCATCGCCAGGCCGGCGGCCATGGCCACCGGGTTGCCCGACAAGGTGCCGGCCTGGTAGATCGGCCCGGCCGGAGCAACCTGCTCCATCAAGTCGCGGCGGCCGCCGTACGCGCCCACCGGCATGCCGCCGCCGATGATCTTGCCGAAGGTGGTCAGGTCCGGGGTGACGCCGTAATGTGCCTGCGCACCACCGAGCGCAACGCGGAAGCCGGTCATCACCTCGTCGAAGATCAGCAGCGCGCCGTGCCGCGTGCACAGCGTGCGCAGATGCTGCAGATAGCCGGCCTGCGGTGGAATACAGTTGGCGTTGCCGACCACCGGCTCGATGATCACCGCCGCCACCTCCGCACCGATCTCGTCGAACAGCGCAGTGGCGCCCTCGAAGTCGTTGAAGCTCAGCGTGGCGGTCAGCTCGCTCAGCCCTGCGGGTACGCCGGGCGAGGTCGGTACGCCCAGAGTCAGCATGCCGCTGCCGGCCTTGACCAGAAACGAGTCGCCGTGGCCGTGATAACAGCCTTCGAACTTGATGATGCGATTGCGTCCGGTGGCGCCACGCGCCAGGCGCACCGCCGACAGCGTGGTCTCGGTGCCGGAGTTGACCATGCGCACCATCTCGCAGGAGGGCACCAGCCGGGTAATGGTCTGCGCCATCGTCACTTCGGCTGGGCACGGTGCCCCGAACGACAGCCCGTTGCCGATCGCGCGCTCGACCGCTTCGCGCACGGCCGGGTGGTTGTGCCCGGCAATCATCGGCCCCCACGAGCCCACGTAGTCGATGTAGCGGTTGTCGTCCACATCGAACAGATACGGGCCATCGGCACGCGCCACGAAGAACGGCTCGCCGCCGACCGACTTGAACGCCCGTACCGGCGAGTTGACGCCGCCGGGTAGCAAGGTCTGCGCCTGGGCGAACAGGGCGTGGGAGCGGGAATGGTTCATGCGCAGATCCTTGAGGAGTACCGATTGGAGGCATCGACGCCCGGCAGCGGGCATCGCGTTCGCCATTGTCAGGCCTGCGGCCTTGCGCGCCTACCCGTCGGAGCGGGCTGGTAGGGGAACTATGATCGAAGGCGACGTGATCGACAGTTTGGAATGAGCTGATGGCGCGCCGTCATTGGCATCGGGCTGCAGATGTTCAGAAAGTGTGATTCGGGGCCATTGGCACCGTTCGTTTGTCGCCTTGCCGACAGTTCAAGACCTTGGGAGAGAGCATGAACCGTAGTATCCAGAAGCGTGCCTTGGCATTGGCATTGGTCGTGGCCATGGGCAGCGTCCACGCGCAGTCCACCACCGGCAGCATCGTCGGCAGCGTGGGCCAGGGCAGTGGCACGAGCGTGCTGGTGGAAAACAACAGCGGCTTCAGCCGCGAGGTGCCGGTGGACGCGCGCGGCCGCTACACCGCCGGCAATCTGCCGCTGGGCACCTACAAAGTGACGGTCAAGCGCGACGGCGCGGTGGTGGAAACGCGCGAGAACGTTGCCATCACCGTGGGGGCCAATACCGACGTGTCGTTCGCTGCCAACGCCGCGGGGAGCGGCATGCAGACCCTGGACAGCGTGACCGTCAGCGCCGCCAGCCTCACCACCATCGACGTCAGCAGCGTGGATACGCGCACCGTCGTCACCGCCGAGCAGTTACAGCAACTGCCGCTGGGCCGCACCGCCGAAGCGATCGCGTTGCTGGCACCGGGCGTGGTGGTCAACAGCGGCGGCTTCGACAACGGTCCGCTTGGCGGCTCGCTCCCCAGCTTCGGCGGCTCGGCCGCCAGCGAAAACGCCTACTACCTCAACGGTTTCAACACCACCACCATCAGCAACAACCTGGGCGGGCTGACCCTGCCTTACGGCGCCATCGACCAGCAGGAAATCTTTACCGGCGGCTATGGCGCGCAGTACGGCCGCGCCAACGGCGGCGTGATCAACCAGATCGGCAAGCGCGGCACCAACGAATGGAAGTTCGGCGCCGCAGTGATCTGGGAGCCGAATGGTCTCAAGGCCAACCAGCGCGACATCTACTGGCGCCCGGACAGCCAGGGCAGCACCATCAACAACGCCGCCTACCGTTATGCGCGTGCTGCCAATGGCCTGTACCAGCCCGCCAGCGAGGCCGAGGCCAACCAGACCACCTACAGCGCCTATGTCGGCGGACCGATCATCCAGGACAAGCTGTTCTTCTTCCTGGCCGCCGAGCAGGTGAACTCTGACGGCGTGCGCGTGGGCACCAATCGGGACACCGACAATGGCCGCACCGGCGGCCTCACCGACTAAGACTACAAGCAGAAACGCTGGTACGCCAAGGTGGACTGGAACATCACCGACAACCACCTGATCGAGGTGACCGGTGCCAGCGACGTCGCCGAAACCAACGGCTCGATCTATCGCTACGACTATGTCGCGCGTGAGCGTGGCGCCTACTTCACCGACGAATCCACCTGGAAGACCGGGCCGACGCTGTTCACCGGCAAGTACACCGGCTATCTGAGCGACAACCTCACCGTGACCACCCTGTACGGCAAGATGAGAACGCCGGACGAACTGACGCCGTTCAACTACGACCCGGCTGGCGGCCCGGTGATCAACAGCGCCGCATTGCAGAATCCTGCCTACACCGGCGGCACACCGCGCATCGGCAATCAGCTGGTCACCTCGGTCAGCTCGCCCGACCGCGAATACAAAAAAGACAACCAGCGCCTGAATCTGGAATGGCGCATCGGCCACCACACGCTCAACTTCGGCATCGACAACCAGAAGTCAGAAGGCATCGATGTCGGCTCGATCCTCTCTGGCCCCGGGTTTGCCTGGACCTACGGACAGACCAATGACCCGTACGGGTTGGCCACCGGCGGTCTGGTCAGCCAGTCGGCCAACGAAGCCGGCGGCATCGGTGCGCCGAGCCCGGCGCTGGTGGATCCGGTCAACGGATCCAGTGGCTACTACGTGGTGCGCAACATCAACACCAGCCTGTATTCGTACGAAGCCAAGCAACACGCCTACTACATCGAAGACAAGTGGCAGGTCACCGACAATCTGCTGCTGAGCCTGGGCCTGCGCAAGGACGAGTTCACCAACTACACCCCGTTCGGCGATCCCTACATCGAGATCGACAATGCGTGGGCGCCGCGCCTTGGTTTTAGCTGGGACGTCAATGGCGATTCCAGCTTGAAGGTCTTCGGTAACCTTGGCCGTTATTACCTCGGCCTGCCGCTATCGGCGGTGAGTCTGTTCACCCCGGCCACGACCACCGATACCTACTTCACCTATAGCGGCATCAATGCCGACGGCACGCCGATCCTGGCGCAGCAACTGGGTTCGGCGGTGTCGGCCAATTCCCGCTTCGGTCGCATCGCCGATGTACGCACCGCCGTGGCCAAGGACATCGAAGGCGAAAACCAGGACGAACTCATCCTCGGATTTACCAAGCAACTCGATAGCGGCTGGGTGCTGGGCGTGCGCGGCACTCATCGCCGCCTCAATGCCGGCATCGACGACCAGAACTACGATGTCTCCAACACCGCGTTGATCGATGCGGCAGCGGCGCAAGGCGTGACCATCGATTTCTCCAAGGTGGCGGGCGCATCGTTGATCAATCCGGGCCAGACCAATACCTGGGGAGTGATCGGCACCGATGGCCAATTCCACGAAGTGTCGGTGAGCCGTGAGGCGGCAGGTTTTCCGAAGTTCAAGCGCAATTATTCGGCGGTGGAATTCAATCTGGAGCGTCCGTTCGACGGCAAGTGGTATGCCAAGGTCAATTACGTCTGGTCGCACAGCTACGGCACCACCGAGGGCCAGGTGCGTTCGGATCTGTGGCGTACCGGCGGCGCGCTGAGCAGCTATCAGGGGCAGGCCTCGGTCTCGACCACGCAGAGCTGGGACCACCCGGCGTTGATGGAACACTTCAACGGCGATCAGTCCAACGATCATCGCCATCAGCTCAAGCTGTTCGGGTTCTACCAATTCACCCCACAATGGGGCGCATCGGCCAATTTCAGCCTGATTTCCGGCGCGCCGCACAACTGCCTGGGCAACTACTACGGGACCGAATACAGCGGCCGCGATCCGGCCGGCTATGGCGGCAGTGCAATTACCGGTGGCCCGTACCACTACTGCTACCCGGCCACCGGCATCGGCGTGGCATCGCCTCCCGGCTAGCAGGGGCGCCTGGGCTGGATCGCGCAGCTGGATATGGGCGTGACCTACAAGCCGGCATTTGCAGATGGCAAGCTGGCGTTGCGCCTGGACGTGTTCAACATCACCAACAAGCAGACCGCGACCAACATCTACCCGTTCTCGCAATTGCCCGACAACACCACCAACCCGCTATGGGACCAGGTCGTCGCCTATCAGGCGCCACGCTCGGGTCGGGTGACGTTGAGCTACGACTTTTAATCGCGCTACGCGATCACGGCAGTTCCGGCAGCGACGTGTGATGGCACACGTGGCTGTTTGTTTTAGGGGATGGCGCTCAATATCGGTATCGCTCTGACTTGGTGAGTGAGAAAACACGGCTTAAGCTGCCTGGCCGAGCGCATGGTCGTCAAGCCTTGCGTGCCTGGGAGCGGCACATCTGATTTTTTGCTGAAGGGCCCTTGCCCGCCCGCCATCGCGGGACACGCCGCAAGTACGTCCTTGTCGGCTTCGTGGCGGCATCCATGCCGCCAAGGGTCCCGCGACGGTGAGCGGGCAACGACCAGTGAAGATGGTCGGTGTGTCAATGCAAGCGATAAGCGATGTGCGCCGTCTTGGACTGGACGCGGTCAGCTTGCAGCGCTCAAGAGGGGGCTCGCGCCGCCCTCGTACGACGGGCTGCTCTCTTGAGCCGCCGACCAATTGTCTGGTGCCGTGTCCTCGCCGCTTGCGGGACCGTTGGCGGCATGGATGCCGCCATCGAGCCTACCCGGACGTACTTGCAGCGTATCCCCCGCAAGCGGCGAGGGCACTGCGCACTCGACGCGGCTAGCTCTTGTAATCAAGCAAATGGAACAAAAATGCCCCGTCTCTTTAAGCGGACGGAAGGCTGGACGACTAAGCAGCGGCTTCAGCTTCATTGTCTGAAAAAAGCTGCCGCACAGCGGCTGAAGAACGCAGCGAGCAGTCGTCGGGAGGGCGTGACCGTACGGAAGGGACGGAGGAACCGGAGCGCACGGGCGGTACCTGCCGACTTCAAGTAGCAGCCGTGCCCGTAGGCGGCTGCGCAGCAGTGCCGTTCGCTAAAACCCGGCGCGATACGCCTGCACCGCGGCAACCGGATCAGGCGCTGCGTAAACGCCACTGACCACGGCAATCAAGTCCGCACCCGCACTCACCAGTGCAGGCACCTGCGCAGGCCCAATGCCGCCAATCGCGACGCGCGGCAGGTCGAGTTCGGCTACCTGCTGCAGCAATGCAGACGTCGCGCGCCGGGTGGTCTGCTTGGTGGTGGTCGGGAAAAATGCACCGAAGGCCACATAACTGGCGCCCGCTTTCGCTGCGGCGTGCGCGCGCTCGATATCGTCGTAGCACGACACGCCGATGATGGCCAGCTCGCCCAGCAGCGCGCGCGCTGCCGCCACGTCGCCATCGTCTTCGCCCAGATGCACGCCTTGCGCACCGACTTGCGCCGCCAGCTGCGCATCGTCGTTGATGATCAACGGCACGCCATGCGCCGCGCATGCCTCGTGCAAGGCACCGGCCTGGCGCAGCCGCAGCGCGGCATCCGCCTGCTTGTTGCGGTATTGCAGCCAGGTAATCGACCCCAGCAACGGCACCGTCCGCAGGAGCAGGCGCTGCGTGTTGGGCTCGTCGGGGGTGATCAGATAGACGCCGCGAACGTTGAGACGGTTGGGCATGGCAACGCTTCCGAAAGCGGTGGATGGGATAATGCAGGCCCACTGTTGCATGACCGCGATTATCCGATGAGCGAGACATCCACGACCACCTACCGCACCTGGATGTGCGTCGTCTGCGGGTTTCTCTACCGCGAGGCCGACGGCATCCCCGAAGAAGGCATCGCGCCCGGCACCCGTTGGCAGGACGTGCCCGACACCTGGACCTGCCCCGATTGCGGCGTCACCAAGGAGGACTTCGAAATGGTGGAGATCGAATGAGCTGCCGCTCGAGGGTATGCAGTCAGGCAGTGTCCGCTACCACGCTACTGCTGGGACGGGGGCAGGCAAGTGCCTGGGTTGCCGAGAACCACACGGCGGCGCCCTAGCTGGGCAGCTTGGCCAGCCGGCGCATATACCCGCTCAATGTGACCGCGTGCGCTGGCTGTTCAATTCCACCAAGTGTTCGTGCAGATGGGCCGCGTCTTGCGCGCCCGGATTGAGCACCAGGTAGCGCGAGAGATCGTGGCGTGCGCCGTTGCGGTGGCCCAGATGCAGATAGGCCATGCCGCGGTCGCGCAGGGCCTCGGGCTGGTCGGGGACCAGCTTCAGAATGCGGTCGGCGCTGCGGGCGGCGCGGTCCCAGTGCTCGGCGTCGGCATAGACGCCGTGCAGGTTGCGCAGGATGCGAATCAAGATCGCGCGATGCGGGGCGGGGTCGAGAATCTGCGCCAGCGCGCGGTCGTCGGGAATCTCGCCGCCCAGATGCGGGCGGGCACGTTCGCGCAGCTCATCCACGCCCAGCGGACGGCCGCCGTTGAACGGGTCCATCACCAGCACGCCGTCGTCCACCGGCAGCCGCACCAGGAAATGGCCGGGAAACGACACCCCTGCCAATGGGATGCCCAGCCGGCGCGCCACTTCGATCTGCACCATCGCCAGTGAAATCGGATTGCCCAGCCGGCGCTCGAACACCTGGTTGAGATAGCTGTTGCGCGGGTCGTAGTACTCGTCGTGATTGCCCGAATAGCCCAACTCATCGAACAGGTAGCGATTTACTGCCGCCATCTTCAACGGCCACAGATCGATCGCGTCGACCTCGCGGCGCAGATGCTCGACGTGGCTTTGCACTAGCGTGTCGTACAGCCCGGCATCCAGCTGCGGATACTCGTCGCGCGCGATCAGCAGCGCGGTGGACATCAGCGGCACCGCATCGTCGTCCAGGCTGGCGAGCGCGGTCCAATGGGGGAGTGGGAGCATGTCGATCATACTGCCAAGAGTGTCGGCAAGCGGCGCAGGGTTCAAGTCCGGTACTTCCTGACAGGGACGCGGGCCGCATGAATGCGTAAAGCTGACAGGCGGCGATGCGTCCGACAGCCGCACACGCCGTTCGGGAAGGTGACCCGCAGGTCTAATCGGTCGGCAGGCCGCCGTGCCCCTGGCTGGCCTGGCCCCAGAGCCTGCTCACAGCCGCTTATTTGAGCGTCGGGATGTCCGGGCTGAAGCGCAGCGTGGCGCCATCCTTCAGGCCGAGCCTGGCAGCCTGGCCGGCGTTGAGCTCCAGCACATAGCGCGCGGGTTGCCTGCTGGGGTAGGGCGGACAGGCATCGCCGGCCGAACACGGCGGCACGTCGCGCTGCTGGGAGACCAGCCGGCGCTGTTCATTGAAATACAGGATATCCAGCGCGATCTTGGTGTTCTTCATCCAGTACGCCAGCGGCTCCTGGCGGTCGTGGATGAACAGCATGCCGCGGTCTTCGTCCATGGCATCGCGAAACATCAGACCCTTGGCGCGATCGGCATCGTTCTGTGCCAGTTCTACCTTGTAGCGCGTGTCTGCCAGTTCCACCCAGCTGTCGCCGCTGCTGGCGCAGCCTCCAAGCAGGGCCAGAAGCGCAAGGACGAGAAAACGCGAACAACGCATGCGGCATACCAACTGGCGGGGATGCCGCACCATCTGCCAAGCGGCTGCGTGCGTCAAGCTGCTGCGGTGCGTTGTGCGGTTGCTGCATGCGCGGTGTGTGCGACCTGCCATCGCTTCGCAATGCGGGCCACACCTGCGCATGCGAATGCTCGCATGCGATCTTCAGATCACCCGCGGTGGCTCGCCCCCCACGATCACCACATCGGCCGGGCGCCGCGCGAACAAACCCACGCAGACCACGCCGGGGATCTGGTTCAAGCTGCGCTCTAGGTCCACCGGGTCGGTGATCTGCAGGTGATGCACGTCCAGCACCACGTTGCCGTTGTCGGTGACCACGCCATCGCGCCACACCGGTTGGCCGCCAGTCAATGCCAGGATCTGCCGGGCGACCAGGCTGCGTGCCATCGGAATCACTTCCACCGGCAGCGGGAACGTGCCCAGCACCGGCACCTGCTTGCTGGGGTCGACGATGCAGATGAAGCGCTCGCTGGCTTCGGCGATGATCTTCTCGCGCGTCAGCGCCGCGCCGCCGCCCTTGATCAGGCAGCGGTTCGGGTCGCACTCGTCGGCGCCGTCCACGTACAGCGACAGATTGCCGGTGTGATTGAGGTCCAGCACCTCGATGCCATGCTGGCGCAGGCGCGCGGTGCTCTGTTCGGAGCTGGACACTGCGCCCTTGATGCGATGGCCGATCCGGCCCAGCGCGTCGATGAAGTAGGCCACCGTCGAGCCGGTGCCCACCCCGACGATCATGCCGTCTTCCACGTAATCGATCGCTTTCTCGGCGGCCAGGCGTTTTGCTTCGGACATGGGTAAGAGCTCGGGATTGGAGATTGGGGAGTAGAGATTCGTCGAGGCGGTGCAACGCGGGCGGGCAGTGGGCCAATCCCCAATTCCCAATCCCGAATCACGGCGATTCCATCGCCAGCAGCAACTTCCACTGCGCGGCGGTCACGGGCAGGATCGACAAGCGGTTGCCGCGTGCGATCAGCGCAAAGCCTTCGCCCAGCGCATCGGCCTGTTGCTTGATTTCATCCAGCGAAATCGTGCGTTTGAGTTTGCGCTCGAACGCCACGTCCACCAGCATCCAGCGCGGGTCTTCGCGCGTGGACTTTGGGTCGTGGTAGTCGGAGGACGGGTCGAACTGGGTGTCGTCCGGGTACGCCGCGCTTGCCACCTTGGCAATGCCCACGATGCCTGGCACCTTGCGGTTGGAATGGTAGAACAACACCCCATCGCCAACGTGCATGCCATCGCGCATGAAGTTGCGCGCCTGGTAGTTACGCACGCCGTTCCACGGCTCGGTGCCGACGCGTTCCAGATCATCGATGGAGAACGTGTCCGGCTCGGACTTCATCAACCAGTAGCGCTTGCGGGCAGTCATTCGGAAACGGTGTCGTCTTTCAGGAAGGTGGCGCGTTCGGTACAGATGGCGTCGACCGCCACATCCCACGCTTCGGTGGGCAGGGCGGGCACCTGCTGCGCAGCGAAGCCAACACCGACCAGCCAGGGGGGCTGCGCCTGGCGATGCCGAAACGCGAAGCTGCGATCATACCAGCCGCCTCCCATCCCCAGCCGACGGCACGCCGCATCGAAGCCGGTCAGCGGGGTGACCACCAGTGCCATCTCTTCCGGTGCCAGCGTGTCGGCGCGTGCCACATCCGGCTCCGGAATGCCGTAGCGATTGCTCACCAGCGGCTGGCCCGGCCGCCACGGTGCAAAGCGCAGCACGCGCCCATCCAGGACCGGCAGGCAGTAGCGTACTCCCGCCGGCAAGGTCAACTGCCAGCGATGCAGCGCAATTTCGCCATCCATCGCCCAATAGCCCGCCACGGCACCGCGATGCGGTGCGAACGGCAGCGCCAGCAAACGCTGTGCCAACGGATCGGCTGCGGCCAAGCGCTGCGCCGCCGGCAGGCTGCGGCGGTGTGCGCGCAATTGCTGGCGCAACGCATCTCGGTCCTCGGTCATCGGTCATCGGTCTCTCGCGGCGCAATCGGTGTTGCATTGTCGAATGCGCGCACGCGCCTGCCTAGCGTGGCGTGCAGTGCGTCCGGCAGATTGCGCTGTGGGCGTGTCGATAGAGGTGCGCGCTGGCGGGACACGTCCCCTGCATCTGCACACGCATGGGAGATGCAGCCTACGCATCGCCGCGCGCGGCAACGCCACCGACACAGCACCAGCATCGCGACCGCAATAGGCCAGCAGTGCCGCTTCAGTTGCCGCACGTCAGGCCTTCAGACGCGCAAAAAGAAACGACGCCCGAGGGCGTCGTTTAAGATTTGCATTCTCCGCCGTGACGATGCGGGCGAAACGACCTTGAACCCGGGGTTCAAGTGGGGACGTTGTGAGGCCATCGGGCTTCCCGCTACAACAAGGCGGACTTGCACACCCGGCTTCGTCGCGCCCCTGTGGTCGTAATTAAGGGACAAGGCGAATGTTTTGCACGCTGTCGTTTACAGCAGAGAACGCAGGCGAATTATAGACCTCTGTGCTGCGATGGCTAGCCCACTCGTCGGTCAGCGGGCTTGAGGATTCATATTTGCGATGGCAGTGCGAATTCCAACTCAGCATGGTGTGTCGGCAACGCTGTCGAGCCGGCGATTCAAGGTGTCCAGCGTATTGGCCAATTCACGATCGTAGAGCGCCTGCTGTTCGCGCAGTTGCTGCAACTCATGCGCCAGATTGAGCGCTGCCAGCACCGCGACACGATCCACTGCCGCCATGCGATTGCTGCCGCGGATCTCACGCATGCGTAGATCCAGCAGCCGCGCGGCGGCGGTGAGACTTTCGCGCTCGTCTGCCGTGACGCCCACCGTGTATTCACGATCCAGAATGCGCACGCTGACCGGCTCGTTGTTGCTCACGTGTGCTGCTCCAATGACTTCAAGCGGGCGATCATCGCTTCCACCCGCGAGCGCGCCTGCTCGTTCTTGGTCAACAGTTGCGAGCGCTCGCCGATGAGCTGCTCCTGTTGATGACGCAGGCTGCGGTTTTCGTCGGTGAGCCGTTGGGTACGCTCCACCAACGCCTCCACGCGGGCGGCGAGTGCGCGGATCTGAGCGAGGGCGGCAGCGTTGTCCATGCGCTCACGATAGGGGCGCGTGCGCGGGGTGGTCAAGCGCCCACGCCTGCCGCGATCGCTGGCGTCAGCCCAAGCCCTGCAAGGCCTGCCACGGGATCCAGGCAGGCCGGCATTGCAGGTGCGGAATGCGAGCTGAAACGCGCAGATGGCGGCCCACGCAGGCCGCCTTGGTACACTGGGAAGTCATATCGTCGGCCGGTGCGCCGGCACCTTTCGCTCTTCAGCCCGGATGACACGATGGATCTGCCCGACGTAACCGCTGTGCAACACGAAAGCCGTCAGCTTGCGCTGGCGTCCTCTGCGGCGGAGTTGCATGGCGGGCTGTGCGGGTGGCTCTCCGGCGGCGGCGCCGACAGTGCCGACTGGCTGGCGCGCATTCTGGCCGATAGCGGTCAGGTGGCGCCCAAGCAGGGTGGGGCGCTGGATCAGCTGCGGCAGGCCACCTTGGCGCAACTGGAAGACCGCGATTTCGCCTTCGAGTTGCTGCTGGTGGAAGACGGCGCCCCGTTGCCGGCGCGCACCGATGCGTTGTTCGACTGGTGCCGGGCTTTCCTGGGCGGCTTCGGCCTGGCTGCGCAGCAGCGTCCGGCACTGAGCGAAGAAGGCGAGGAGGCGCTGCAGGATCTGGCGCGTCTGGCGCAAGCCTCCAGCGACGACTTCGACGCGGCCGACGAGGACGACACCGCCTTGGCCGATATCGAAGAATTCGTGCGCGTGGCGGTGCTGTTGCTGCACGGCGACTGCGTGATGGGGCCGCGCTTTCGCCAACGTCTGAACTGACTGCCCACTATGAAGAAGCTCACCGGGATTGGCGCGGCCGAGTACGTGCGCCGGCGCAGGCAGTTGATGCAAATGGCTGGCGAGCAGGCCATTCTGATTTTGCCGGCCGCGCCTGAGCGCGTGCGTAGCCACGACACGCATTACCCGTATCGACAGGATTCGGATTTCTGGTATCTGAGCGGGTTCCCGGAGCCCGAAGCGGTGCTGGTGCTGGTGCCCGGCCGCAAGCATGGCGAAGCGATTCTGTTCTGCCGCGAGCGCGATGCCGAGCGCGAAGCCTGGGATGGCTCGCGCGAAGGTCAGGAAGGTGCGGTGGAACGCTACGGCATGGACGATGCGTACCCCATCGACGATGTCGACGAGATCCTGCCCGGCCTGCTGGAAGGGCGCAGCCGCGTGTACTACCACTTCGGGCGCGATGTCGATTTCGATCTCAAATTGATCGGCTGGCTCAAGCGCGTGCGCGAGCAGGTGCGCCACGGGGCGCAGCCGCCACACGAATTCCTCGAGCTCGGGCATCTATTGCACGAGCAGCGCCTGTTCAAATCACGCGACGAAATCGCGCTGATGCAGCAGGCTGCCGACATCAGCGTGCGCGCGCACCGTGCAGCGATGCGGCTGGCGCGGCCGGGTGTGCACGAATACGAATTGCAGGCCGAGGTCGAGCGCGAATTCCGCGCTGCCGACGCATGGCCGGCATACGGCAGCATCGTCGGCACCGGCAGCAACGCCTGCGTGCTGCATTACCGCGCCAACAATGCGCGCAGCCGCGACGGCGAGCTGGTGCTGATCGATGCCGGTGCCGAATATCGCGGCTATGCGGCCGATATCACCCGCACCTTTCCGGTCAACGGCCGCTTCACGCCAGCGCAGCGTGCACTGCACGATCTGGTTGGTGCTGCGCAGGCGGCTGCGCTTGCACAGGCGCGCCCGGGCGTGGCGTACGAAGCCGGGCATCTGGCTGCAGTGGAAACCTTGACCGAAGGCCTGCTGCGGCTGGGTCTGCTCAAGGGCAAACTTGAGCGCAACATCGCCGATGGACAGTACAAGCGTTTTTATCGGCACAAGACCGGTCACTGGTTGGGCCTGGATGTGCACGATGTGGGCGACTACCGGCTGGCCGGCGATTCGCGGCTGCTCGAGCCCGGCATGGTGTTCACCATCGAGCCGGGGCTTTACGTGTCGGCCGACGACACCTCGGTAGAGGCCAAGTGGCGCGGCATCGGCATTCGCACCGAAGACAATGTGTTGATTACGGCTGATGGCCACCGTGTACTGACCGGTGCGCTGGCGCGCAGTGCCGACGAGATCGAAGCGGAGATGGCCGGCGGCGCATGAGCGCCGGCGCGCGGGGAATTGACAAGGACCGACACGCTGCAGCGGGCGTCATGACGTCAGGCGCAGGCGCAGGCGCAGCGTAATCGCAGCCGTCGCGCTGTGGTGCACGCCGATTCCGGGTATCGGCCGCGCGCGCCGTGCGGCTGGGCAGGCATGTGTCGGCCGCGGTTATTGGCCCAGCTGCGGCGTCTGCGTGCGCTCGGGCTGTTGCACTGGCGCGCTCTGCCCGCCGAGCCGACGCGCGCGCTCAAACGATTGCTCTTCCGGCGTGCCCAGCGCCTGTTCGGTTTTCATGTGCGCGCGCAGATGCGCCGGGTTGGCCGGGTCGCCCTGCACCACGAACACGTTCTCGCCACCGTGCACGCCGCGACTGTTCGCTTCGCTCATTAGCACATGATCCACGCGCGAGAGTCCACCTTCCTTGGCCAGTAGCAACAAGGCGGCGGTGAGGCGTGCGCTGGCCTGATCGGGGACGCGGCCGTGCGCGGCATCGATTGCATGCACGCCGCGTTCGATCTTTTGATACATCGGGTGGTCCGGGTGCGCGCGCTGGCGTGGGTCGTTCATGGCGGTGTTCCGTGTGGTGGTGCCCAAACGTTGCGGGGCGTGATCGGGCGGTAGATGGCGCGGCTGAGCGTCCACGTCAGTGCAACCGTGGTGTGGTCAGTTGCGCCTGGTGCTCATGCGGCGGCAAAGACCGGGCGGGTCAGATTTTCCGCGCTGCCGTCGGTGCACCCCACCTCATCTTCGATGCGAATGCCGCCGTAGGGCTTGAAGGCTTCCACGCGCTGCCAGTTGACGCTGGCGGCGTGGCCATTCTTCTTCACTTCGTCCAGCAGCATGTCGATGAAGTACACGCCAGGTTCGATGGTCACCACCATGCCGGGCTCCAGTACGCGGGTCAGGCGCAGATACGGGTGGCCGGCCGGGCGTTCGATGCGGCCGCCGCGGTCGCTGGCGGCAAAACCGGCCACATCGTGCACTTGCAGGCCGATCAGGTGGCCCAGGCCGTGCGGGAAGAACGCGGCGCTGACGCCGGTGGCCAACGCCGCTTCCGGCGAGACGGTCAGGACGCCGAAGTCCTTGAGGATGCCCATCAACGCCAGATGCGCGTCGATGTGCAACTGCTTGTAATCCACCCCGGCGCGCACGTTCTGGCCCATGCGTAGCTGGGCGGCATCCACCGCGTCGATCAGCGCCTGAAAGTCGCTGCCGGGGTCGACCGCGTAGGTGCGGGTGATGTCGCTGGCGTAGCCGTATGCGGAGGCGCCAGCGTCGATCAGGAAGCTACGCAGCGGTTGCGGCGGCTGCTGGCTCAGCTCGGTGTAGTGCAGCACCGCGCCGTGCTCGTTGAGCGCGATGATGTTGCCGTACGGCAAGTCATTGGCGTCCTGGCCCACTGCCGCGCAATACGCCATGTGGATGCCGAATTCGCTTTGGCCGGCGCGGAACGCCGCTTCCGCAGCGCGATGGCCGCGCACCGCCAGCTGCTGGGCGATGCGCAGCAATGCCAGCTCGTAGGGCGTCTTGAACGCGCGCTGGTATTCCAGGTAATCGAGCACCGGCTGCGGGTTGTTCGGCACGTATGCACCGAGCGTGCTTTGCGGCTCGCCGAGAATCGCGCAGCGCTCAGCGTGTTTGGGCAGCAGCGCCAGCGCCTGGTCCGGGCTGCGGATGATGTGGATGTCGCAGTGGTCGACCCACCAGCCGCTGGGCGCGTCGGGCACCACGTGCCAGTAATCGAACGGCTGATGGAAGATCACCGTCGGGCGCTTGCCAGGCGTGTAGACCAGCCAGCTGTTGGGGACCCGTGTCAGCGGTACCCAGGCCTTGAACTGCGGGTTCACCGCGTAGGGGTAATCGCGGTCGTCGAATAGCTGGTAATGCGTGCTGCCGCTGGGAACCACAAGATGTTCGAAACCGCCGCGTTGCAGCGCTTCGTCGGCGCGCGCGGTGAGAGTGCGCAGGTGGTCGGAGTACAGGCTGCTCAGGGAGGGCTGGGGCATGCGGGGCTCGATCGGCAGTGCAAGGCAATGCGCAGTTTGCCGCAATCCCTGCAATGGCGCTGTGTCTGATGCGGGGGGCAATCAAGGCGCAGTCGTCCGTGGGCGACGTGCCTGCTGCGCCGCGCATCGGCAGCGCCCGCTTGGCCATTGCGCAGCCGTGTCTCGGCCGCGCTTACCCGGCCAGATGTTCTTCGGCGATCCAGGCGCGCAGGCGTTGCCGGTGCGGCTCGGACATGGTCAGGAAGCGGAAGCCCGCCCAGGCCTGCCCGGGTGCGTGTGCGGCTTCGGACCATAGCAGATGCACGCCGACATCGATCTCAGTCGCGCGGCCAACCCGCTCGGGCAGGGAAAAACGCAGCTGGTACAAGGCGTCGTCGTGCAGCGGCACCGAGGCCAACAACAGCATGCCGGTTTCGGACACATTGCCGACCCGGCCGATCTGCGCCTCGCTGAGCATGTCGATGACCGGCAGCAGGTCGGTTGGCTGGCGGCGCGGTGCGCGGCGGGTGTCCTGGATCATGGCTGGGCCTCGGCAACAGGCGACTGGCCGGCCAGGCTGCGCAGCGTGCGCACGGTGGCATGCCAGGCGCGATCGATCAGACGCGATTTTTCTTCCACCACCAAACGTGCCTGTCCGCCGGCCATCAGCCGCGCCAGGCTGTCCAGCGAGTGCTCGCCAACCTTCTGCCCGCGCTGGTTCACGAACAGCGCGTTGCCGGTCATCGGGCTGTACCAGGACAGGCGTTGCCGGCGCAGGTCACCTTGCTGGTTGACCACGAATTCGAACCAGGTGCCGAACGGCAAGCTGCGCACCTGCAGGTAGCACTCCTCTTCGGCAGGTGTGCGCGGCGTGGCCGCCTGTTTGCGCGGCGCGTTGTCGCCCTGGTCGCCAAGCCGCGCGCGTGCCTTGAGCTTGGCGGCAAGCTCGGTGCGCGAGGTCACCTCGTCCTCGCCACACCGTGGTGATACCCCACCTGCAGCAACGCAGTTTCCACGTCGGTGCCCAGTGCGACGTCGGTGGGCTGGCCCTTGCTGCGGCAGGTGACCTCGGCAATGCGTGCGGTCAGCGCCTGGCGTTCGTCCCATTCGGGCGACTGCTCGCCCTGCCGCAGCAAGGTCAGCGTGAGCACGTCCGACCAGGCCTGGCGCAGCAGCGATTGCACAAAGCGCGGCGGCGCGCTTTGTTCGCACAGCTGCTCGATGCGCGCTTCGGCCTGCTGCTTGGCAGATTCCAGCCGCTCCTTGCCGCGCGCAGCATCCACATGCCGCCGCTCGGCCACGTCGGCCTTGCGCGCGAGGGTGCGCAGATGGGTCTGGATGTCGTCGTTGGCCGCGGCGAAAACAGCCTCGTCGCCTTGATAGTCGTTGACGATCTTGTCGACCGCGCTGCCCAGCTTGTGCAGCAGTTGCGGGTTGGCATCGTCCTCGCCCAACCATACGGCACCAGACTCTGCCACGGTGTTGAGCAATTCGCGCACCGGGTGCTGGTCGCGCACGAAAAAATGCGCATCGGCCAGCGCCGCGCGCATCACCGGCACCTGCAACTTGGCCAGCAGTGCCTGGGCGGGAGCCTGCTCGCGCACCTCGCGTTGCATCTGCGCATAGAGCAGGCCGAGCAGGTCGAAGGTGTCGTTGTCCTGCGGCGATAGCGCGGCATCGGGGCCGTGCTGGCGGCGCAGCACCTCCAGCACCTGGCGCTGCACCGCATCGATACCGGATGCGTGTGGCGTTGCTGCCGCCTGCGTGGCCAGCGCACCTTGCAGGCTGGCCAAGGCATCGCCAAGCGCTGCCTTGGGTACCGCAACGGCCGCGCTGTGCTGCGATGCCTGGGCCACAGCGGCGAGCGAGGTGGGAGAGGGCTCCATGACCTCGTGATGGGCGGGCGCCCCCGTGCCTGCATGGCTTGCGTGCACTGCTGCCTGCGACTGCCGTGCCGATGCCATCAAGCCGCCCAGCGCCTGCACTGCATCGCTGAGCGCCGGCGATAGCGCAGGTGGGGCGATTGCCATTGCTGGTGACGCGGCAGCGGGATCCAGCAAGGCGCTCTGCCACGCCGTCGGTGCGGCTTGGCCTGCCCAGCCGGTGGCCGGCCGCGGTGTGCGCGGGCCCGCACCAGGCGTGTTCAGTGCGGCAGCGTCTTTCGACCCGTGCGCCGCTGCCGGTGGTGCACGCCGCGTCTGCACCTGCGTGGGTTTGACCAGATACGGGTGATAGATCAGCCCTGGCAGGATGCCTTCCTGGGCCAGCGCGCTGTTGGCACTTTCGAACAGGTCGCCCAGGCGGTCCATCACCTGACGCTCGAACACCTTGTACAGCGTCAGCTGCCCATCCAGGTTCAGCCCCAGCGTCTGACCGCACTGGCGCACGATGCGGCACAGCGCGTACGGGCCAAGCGGCAATTCTTCCAGCTCGAATTCGGCCACCGCGCCGATCACCGCCAGGCGCTGCGCCAGCAGGTGCAGGGCATCGGCACGCCGCGAGGTTTCGCGACGTGCGATGTCGCTCAATACAATGTCGCGGTCGATATCGGTGTCTTCGACCAGGGTCAGCATCTGTGTTTGCGCAGGCGCATCGGTCAATGGTGTCAGCACCGGGCGCTCACGCAGGCTGGCCAGCGCTTGCGCCAGTTCCTGCAGGAATGCCTGCGGGAAGCGGTCGATGTGGTCGCGCAGGTCGCGCATCTGCGCATAGGTTTCGGCCTGGATCTGGCTATTGCGTGCATGCTCGGCCTGATGCAATAGCTCGCGTTCCAGCTCGACGACGGTCAGCCGCAGCGGTCCGCTCAGCGCCTGCACGCACTGCGCGTGCAGCGTGCCGAGCAGTCGCCGGCCACGCGCGGACACCGGCGCATCGGCAATCGGGCCGCTAACTGCAGGTTGCATGGGAGACACGTGCATGGACATCCGGGGGAGACTGGCTCGGTTCGAAGCGTGAGCTATGTAGCATGTTTTTTCCCTGACCGCGCGGCATCGGCGCGTGCTGGCGCATCCGGCCCGCAATGTGTCAGCTGGTGGTCATGCGGGTATGCGCCAAGGTCGTACGGCCGATCCACGGAGCTGCCGGCGCGCCCAGATCCGCTCACACCTCGCGCACGCGCGTCAGCCAGGCGTGGATGGCGCCTGTGCGCAGGCGCTACATACCGATGCCAAGCGCCCGGCCGCGCGACCTGGCAGCGAACGCAGCTCTTCGCTGCGCTTAGACCAGGAACAACTCGACCACATCATTGGTAAACCGCCGTCCCAACTCGGTCGGCACCATGCGCCCGTCTTGCTGGGTCATCCAGCCCTGTGCCACCGCGCGCGCCAGTGGCGCTTGGATGACGCTGGCCGCAAGGCCGGTCGAGGCCTCGAAATCGCTTAGCCGGAAGCCCTCATGCAGGCGCAGCAGGTTGAGCATGTATTCGAACGGCAGCCGTTCGCTCGGCACGAATTCATCGCCACCGATGGATGCGGCGGTGCCGGCACTGGCCAGATAGCTCTGCGGATGCTTGTGCTTCCAGCGCCGCAGCACGTGCGCTTCGGCACCGGAGCTGATCTTGCCGTGCGCGCCCGCACCGATGCCCAGGTAATCGCCGAATCGCCAGTAGTTGAGGTTGTGCGCGCACTGCCGCCCCGGCTTGGCGTAGGCGCTGACTTCGTATTGTGCGTAGCCGGCGTCGGCCAGCAGGCGTTGGCAGTGTTCCTGGATATCCCAGGCGGCATCGTCTTCGGGAATGCCTTTGGGCGGACGCGCGAAGAACACCGTGTTCGGCTCCAGCGTGAGTTGGTAATGCGACAGGTGCGCCGGCTGCAGCGCGAAGGCGCGCTCCAGGTCGTGCTCGGCCTGCATCAACGTCTGCTCGGGCAGCGCGTACATCAGGTCGATATTGAAATTATCGTAGCCGGCGTCTTGCGCCATTTTGATCGCGCGCTCGGCCTCGGCGCTGTCGTGAATGCGGCCAAGTCGCTGCAGCGCCACGTCGTCGAAGGTCTGCACGCCGAAGCTCAGGCGGTTGACGCCAGCAGCGCGGTAGGGCTCGAAACGGCCGTGCTCGGCGGTGCCAGGATTGGTTTCCAGGGTGATTTCAAGATTCGGCGCAAAACGCAGCCGCGCCGCTGCTGCCTGCAGGAAGCGGTCGATTGCCTGCGGTGGAAAAAGGCTGGGCGTGCCGCCGCCGAAGAACACCGAATGCACCACGCGACCCCAGACCAATGGCAGGTCCACATCCAGGTCGCGGATCAGCGCGTCCACGTACTCCTCGAACGGCAATGCGCCCTTGGCCGCATGCGAATTGAAATCGCAGTACGGGCATTTGCGCACGCACCAGGGGAGGTGCACGTAGAGCGACAGCGGCGGCGGAATCAGCTGGGGCATTACGCGAGGTGTGCCTTACAGTGACATCGCATGCAGCTTGTGCTGCAGCGTGGCCAGGGCGACCGCACGATGGCTGAGGCGGTTCTTCAACGCGGAGTCCATCTCCGCGGCGGTCAGTCCATACACCGGATCCAGAAACACCGGGTTGTAGCCGAAACCGCCATCGCCGCGCGGTTCGGTAGTGATCACCCCTTCCCAGCTGCCTTCGGCGATCAGCGGCTGCGGATCTTCCGGATGCCGCAGCAACACGATCACCGCGTAAAACCGTGCGCTGCGGCGATCGGTCGGAACCTCGTGCATCGCGTCGAGCAACTTGGCGTTGTTGGCCAGCGCGTTGGTCGGGCTGCCGGCATAGCGCGCGCTGTACAGACCGGGTGCGCCATCCAATGCATCCACGATCAGCCCCGAGTCATCGGCCAGGGCCGGCAAACCGGTCACCGCGCTGGCATGGCGCGCCTTGATCAGTGCGTTCTCGACGAAGGTCAGGCCGGTCTCCGGCACGTCTTCCACGCCCAATTCGCCTTGCGCGACGATGCGCAGCGGCAGGCCGGCGAGCATGGCGCGCAGTTCTTCCAATTTGCCGGCGTTGCCGCTGGCCAGGACCAGTTGTTTCATTGCTTGGGCTCCAGCAGATCCCACTTGGCGCCGTACAGATCGCGAAATACCACGACCGTGCCGTACGGCTCTTCGCGCGGGGTTTCCAGAAATTCCACGCCGAATGCCTGCATGGCCGCGTGGTCGCGCCAGAAGTCATCGGTGTAGAGAAAGTGATCCACCCACCCACCGGTCTGGTCGCCGATGCGCGCGCGTTGCGCGGCGTCGGCCGGCTGCGCCAGCAGCAGGGCGACATCGTCTGAACCGCCCGGGCCGATCACGACCCAGCGCTTGCCGTCATCGAGCGGACGATCCTGCAGCACGTGGAAACCCAGCGCGCCGGTGTACCAGGCAATGGCCGCATCGTAATCGACAACCAGTGACGTGGTCAGCGCGATGCGACGGCTCATCCGGCCAGCGCAGCGCGTTGCAGTGCGAACAACTCGCCCATGCCCTTTTCGGCCAGGGCAAGCAGCGCGTTGAGCTCGTCGCGACGGAAGGCATGGCCTTCGGCCGTGCCCTGCAGCTCGATGAAGCCGCCGCCGTCGTTCATCACCACATTCATGTCGGTATCGCAGTCGCTGTCTTCCGGATAATCCAGGTCCAGCACCGGTTCACCGCGATAGATGCCGACCGACACCGCAGCCACCGCGCCGATCAGCGGGTGCTTCTTGATGTCGCCGCGCTTGATCAGCAGGTTCACCGCATCGGCCAGCGCCACGTACGCACCGGTGATGGCCGCGGTGCGGGTGCCGCCATCAGCTTGCAGCACGTCGCAGTCCAGCGTGACGGTGCGCTCGCCCAGCGCATTGCGGTCCACGCAGGCGCGCAATGCACGGCCGATCAGGCGCTGGATTTCCAGCGTGCGTGCGCCCTGCTTGCCGCGTGCGGCTTCGCGGTCGGAACGGGTGTGGGTAGAGCGCGGCAACATGCCGTATTCGGCGGTGACCCAGCCTTCGCCCTTGCCGCGCAGGAAGCCCGGCACGCGGTTTTCCACGCTGGCGGTGCACAGCACGCGGGTGTCGCCGAAGCTGACCTGCACCGAGCCTTCGGCATGGCGGGTGAAGGCGCGTTCGATGCGCACCGGGCGCAGCTGGTCGGCCGTGCGGCCGCTGGGACGGGAAAAGGTCATGCAATGAGTCCGGAAGTCGGGAGGTGGGTCTGGCGCCACTGCGCAGCGTGCAGGCAGCCGGCAAGGGCCGCTAGGGTACCATTCGCGCTTTGACGGCACGGGATTGACGATGATCCGAAGCATGACCGCGTTTGCTGGCGGCGAACACATCACACCCTGGGGCACGCTCGGTTGCGAGCTGCGCTCGGTCAACCACCGCTTTCTGGAAGTGGGTGTGCGTCTGCCCGAGGAACTGCGTGCGCTGGAACCGCTGCTGCGCGAGCGCGTGGCGGCAAAAAACAGCCGTGGCAAGCTGGATCTGACCCTGCGCCTGCGCGCGCCCGACAATGCGCAAACGCTGGCGGTCAACGAATCGCTGCTCCAGCAATTGGGTGCGCTGGCCACGCGGCTGGATGGCCTGTTCCCCAAATTGCAGGTCGGCTTCACCGACCTGCTGCAGCTGCCCGGCGTGCTGCAGGTGCAGGACGTGGATGCCCCCGCGTTGCAGGCACAGGCGCTGGCGTTGCTGGAAGAAGTGGTGGGCAGCTTCGTGATCGCGCGCGAGCGCGAGGGCGCCAAGCTGGCCGAGGCGATCAGCGAACGGGTGGATGCCATCGAACGCATCGCCGCCGAGGTGCGTGTGCTGATTCCGGTGATTCGCGAAGGTCAGCGCGCCAAGCTGGCCGCGCGCCTGGCCGATCTGCCACATCCGGTCGACCCGGGCCGTGCCGAGCAGGAGCTGGTGCTGTGGCTGCAGAAGCTGGATGTGGACGAGGAGCTGGACCGCCTGTCCAGCCACATTGCCGAAATCCGCCGCGTGCTCAAGCAGCGCGAGCCGGTCGGTCGCCGCCTGGACTTCCTGCTGCAGGAATTCAACCGCGAAGCCAATACGCTGGGCTCCAAGTCGGTGGACAGCCGCACCTCCAATGCCGCCGTGGATCTGAAGGTGTTGATCGACCAGATCCGCGAGCAGGTGCAGAACATCGAGTAGCCGGGAGTGGGGATTCGGGATTCGAGATGTGGCAGCTGCCAGTTCCGGATGTCTGCGGGCTGCGGCCAATGCCGGTAGCATGTCGACCCCGGTGGTACCGGTCCGCAGTCTGTTTGCGAATCCCGACTCCCCAATCCCGAATCCCTGATCCTATGCGCGGCACTCTCTACATCGTTGCGGCCCCCTCGGGCGCTGGCAAGAGCAGCATCGTCAACGCCACCCTGGCACGCGACCCGAAGATCGCCCTGTCGATCTCGTTCACCTCGCGCGCGCCGCGGCCGGGCGAACGGCATGCCGAGCACTACCATTTCGTCTCCGCCGACGAGTTCCAGGGCATGATCGAGGCGGGCGATTTCTTCGAATACGCACTGGTGCATGGCGACTGGAAGGGCACTGCGCGGCAGTCGGTGGAGCCGCAGCTGGCCGCCGGCCACGACGTCCTGCTGGAAATCGATTGGCAGGGCGCTCGCCAGGTGCGCCAGAAGGTGCCCGATGCGGTCAGCGTGTTCATCCTGCCGCCGTCGCGCCAGGCGCTGGACGAGCGCATGCGCAAGCGCGGACAGGACAGCGAAGATGTCATGGCGCAACGCCTGGCCGCCGCCCGTGAAGAAATGCTGCATTTCGAAGAGTTCGATTACGTGATCATCAACGAGACCTTCGATACGGCGGTTTCGGAGATGTGCGCCATCTTCACCGCCAGCCGGCTGCGGCGGCAGGCGCAACAGCAGCGGCACGCCGGCTTGATCCAGGCGCTGCTGGATTAAGCGCCGCTGGCAGGGCGGGGTTGATCACCCGGCGGGCGCCGCCGCCGGGCCGACCGCATCTACCACGCGTGGACTACGGTTCTGAACCCGCCGGCTGCAGCGACGCTCAGGACGGTTTCCTGATCGTTGCAAGCAGCTCAAACCGCTGATTCCAAAGGAAACTGAATGGGTGCCGGTTGCTGTGGCGCCGGCCGGAGCGTACACTCCTCCCCCTTTACCTCATTCGATGCGCGGCCGTTGCTGGTCGCCGGGAGCCCGCATGGCCCGCATTACCGTAGAAGATTGCCTGGAAGTCGTGAACAACCGTTTCGAGCTGGTCATGATGGCCTCCAAGCGCGCCCGTCAGCTCGCCAACGGCGTGCAGTCGCTGATCGAGAATGCCGACGCCAGCGACAAGCCCACCGTGATGGCACTGCGCGAGATCGCCGCACGGCGGATCGACAACGCGCTGATCGATGAAGTCGAGAAGGCCGAACGCGAACGCGCCGAGCGCGAAGCGCTGGAATGGGCCGCCGCCGAAGTGGTCGCCGACGAAGACATGTCCAAGAACGACGATTGATTTCCAGCATCGCTGCGATCGATCAGAACAGCCCGCCTCGGCGCGGGCTGTTTTCGTTTTCGGTCCCGGCAATACGCCTGCGTGTGCAAATGTTTGCCGAGACTGCACGGCTGGAATAGTCTTCGGGCATGAACCCAGGCCCCACTGCCCAGGCGACTGTCGTGACGTCTCCGTCTTCCGACCAGGCCATCCCCGACTACGTCCTGCATCTCGAACGCGCGGCCAGCTACCTGCCCAAGGACCAACTGCCGATCCTGCGCCGTGCCTGGGAAGTGGGTGCCACCGCGCATGCCGGGCAGACCCGCAAGTCGGGCGAGCCGTACATCACCCACCCGGTGGCGGTGGCTGGCGTGCTGGCCGAGCTGGGTCTGGATATGGAATCGCTGATCGCCGCAATCTTGCACGACACCATTGAAGATACGCCGCTGACGCGCGAAGAACTGGCGTCCGAGTTCGGCGAGGCGGTGGCCGAGCTGGTCGATGGCGTTACCAAGCTGGACAAGCTCAAGTTCCGCGACCGCCAGGAAGCGGCGGCGGAAAGCTTCCGCAAGATGCTGCTGGCGATGTCGCGCGATCTGCGCGTGATCATGATCAAGCTGGCCGACCGCCTGCACAACATGCGCACGCTCGGCGCACAGAGCACCGAGGCACGCGGCCGCATCGCACGCGAGACGCTGGAGATCTACGCACCCATCGCGCAGCGGCTGGGCATGAGCCTGATCAAGTCCGAACTGCAGAATCTGGGCTTCCGCGCGTTGTATCCGTGGCGCCACGCCATCATCGAAAAACACATCCGCAGCCAGCCGGTGGTGCGCCGCGAATCGATGGCGCAAGTGGAAGTGCAACTGAGCCAGCGGCTGGCAAAGGAAGGCCTGGAGCATCGGCTGGTCAGCCGCATCAAGACGCCCTGGAGCATCTATTCCAAGATGCACGAAGAGAACAAGTCCTTCGACCAGGTGATGGACGTGTTCGGCTTCCGCCTGGTGGTGCGCACGGTGGCCGATTGCTATCACGCCCTCGGCGCGGTGCACGCCAGCTTCAAGCCACTGGACGGGCGCTTCCGCGATTTCATCGCGATCCCCAAGGCCAACGGCTATCAGTCGCTGCACACCGTGTTGTTCGGGCCGTACGGCTCGCCGATCGAAGTACAGATCCGCACCGAAGAAATGGACCTGATCGCCGAACGTGGCGTGGCAGCGCATTGGACCTACAAGGTTGGCTCGGCCTCGCCCAACAGCGCGCAGAGCCGTGCGCACGACTGGATCGTGGAACTGATCGACTCGCAGCGCGCCGCCGGCTCGTCGCTTGAGTTCCTGGACAACGTCAAGGTCGACCTGTTTCCGGACGAGGTCTATCTGTTCACGCCCAAGGGCAAGATCCTGGCGTTGCCGCGCAATTCCACCGCGCTGGATTTCGCCTACGCGGTGCATACCGACGTGGGCAATCGCGCCGTGGCCTCGCGCGTGGACAAAAAGCTGGTGCCGCTGCGCACCAAGCTGGTCAGCGGGCAGGCGGTGGAGATCATCACCGCACGCTCGGCCACGCCCAAGCCGCAGTGGCTGGAATTTGTGGTCAGCAGCAAGGCGCGCACCGCCATCCGGCATCAGCTCAAGCAACTCGAGCACGAAGATGCCGTGCAGTTGGGCCACCGCATGCTGGACCGCGCGCTGGAGGCGATGGACTCCTCGCTGGAACGGCTGCCCAAGGGCCGCCTGGACGCCTTCCTTGCCGAGCACCGCTACCCGCGTCTGGAAGCGCTGCTGGCCGATGTGGCGCTTGGCAACTGGATGCCCAATCAGGCCGCGCAGGCACTGATGGCCTACGCAGAATTGCGTGGCGGTGGCCTGTCCAAACATTCGCACGAGAAGATCCTGATCGACGGCAGCGAGCGCGGCGTGATCAGTTTCGCCAATTGCTGCCAGCCGATTCCCGGCGACGAGATCATGGGCTATCACACCGCTGGCAAGGGCATCGTGGTGCACCGCCTGGACTGCCCGAACCTGGCCGAACTGCGCAAATCGCCCGAGCGTTGGGTGCCGATCGACTGGGACTCCAACGTGACCGGCGACTACGACACCGCGCTGGTGGTCGAAGTGGAAAACCGCACCGGCGTGCTGGCGCAGCTGGCGGCCGCCATCGCGCAGAGTCAGTCCAATATCGAGCGCGTGGACTATCTGGACCGCGACTTCAACGCAGCCGTGTTGCGCTTCAATATCCAGGTGCGCGACCGCCGCCACTTGGCCGAGGTGATGCGCCGGCTACGGCGTCTGCACGTGGTGCAGAGCGTCGGACGCCAGTAGCGCCTGGCGCGCGCGCAACAGTCGAGCAAATTCGCACAAAGGCCTAAACTGCGGCCACCCTTTGCAGTGGAGTGTCCATGTCCCAGATCATCCATACCGACCAGGCGCCTGCCGCCATCGGCCCGTATTCGCAGGCCGTGCGTGCCGGCAACACCGTGTATTTCTCCGGGCAGATCCCGCTGGACCCGGCCACCGGCGAGATCGTGCCGGGCGACATCGGTGTGCAGGCACGCCGTGCATTCGACAACCTCAAGGCGGTGGCCGAAGCGGCCGGCGGCTCGCTCGACAAGATCGTGCGCCTGGGCCTGTATCTGACCGACCTGGGGCAGTTCGCTGCCGTCAACGCGGTGATGCAGGAATATTTCCAGGCGCCGTTCCCGGCGCGTTCGACCATCGAAGTCTCCGGTCTGCCCAAGGGCGTCGGCTTCGAAGTCGATGCGGTGATGGTGATCGAGTGATCCTGCGCCGCTGATCGGTCGTGTCGCGCACGCGCGTCGTCACGCCGAGCCTGGCCGTCGCCGGCCAGGCTCGGCTGTCCAGCCTGCCTGGTGTCGGCCCGAAACTGGCCGACAAGTTTGCTGCGCGCGGCATCCTGAGCGTGCAGGACCTATGGCTGCATCTGCCGCTGCGTTACGAAGACCGCACGCGCTTGACCACCATCGCGCAGCTGCAAGGTGGCGTGCCGGCGCAGATCGAAGGGCGTGTGGAGGCTGTGGAGCGGGGCTTCCGCTTTCGGCCGGTGCTGCGCGTGGCAGTGTCCGACGCGTCGCACGGTACGCTGGTGCTGCGCTTCTTTCATTTTCGTGCGGCGCAGGTGGCGCAGTTTGCGGTCGGCACGCGAGTGCGCGTGTTCGGCACACCCAAGCCCGGCCAGCACGGCTGGGAAATCGTGCACCCCAGTTACCGCGTGCTCGCGCCAGACGAAGATGCCGGGTTGGGCGACAGTCTGGATCCGGTGTATCCGGCGCTCGAAGGTGTTGGCCCGGCGACGTTGCGCAAGCTCATCGGCCAGGCGTTGGAGCGTCTGCCGCCCGAAAGTGCGCTGGAATTGTTGCCGCCGCACTGGCTGCAGGACGAGCGACTGCCGTCGTTGCGCGCGGCCTTGCTCACCATGCATCGCCCACCGGTCGGTACGGATCCGCAGCAATTGCTCGCCGGAGGCCACCCGGCCCAGCAGCGCCTGGCGATCGAGGAATTGCTGGCACATCAACTCAGCCTGCGCCGGCAACGCATCGCATTGCAGCGTCTACATGCGCCCAGCCTGCCTGGCAACGGCACGTTGGTGCAGCAATTGCGCAAGGCGCTGCCATTCCAGCTGACCGGCGCGCAACAACGCGTGTTCGAGCAGATTGCGCATGACCTTGCGCAACCCTCGCCGATGTTGCGGCTGGTCCAGGGCGATGTCGGCAGCGGCAAGACCGTGGTCGCCGCACTGGCGGCAATGTTGGCGGTGGAGCAGGGCAAGCAGGTCGCACTCGCCGCGCCCACCGAGTTGCTGGCCGAGCAGCACCTCGCCAATCTGCGCGGCTGGTTGGAGCCCTTGGGCATCCGCATCGTCTGGCTGGCAGGCAAGGTCACCGGCAAGGCGCGCGCTGCCGTGATGGCCGAGGTCGCCTCCGGTCAGGCGCAGGTCGTGGTCGGCACGCATGCGTTGATGCAGGAAGCGGTGGTCTTCCATGATCTGGCGTTGGCCATCATCGACGAGCAACACCGCTTCGGCGTGCATCAGCGCCTTGCGCTGCGCGACAAGGGCGCGGCGGCGGGCAGCGTGCCGCATCAATTGGTGATGACCGCCACGCCCATTCCGCGCACGTTGGCGATGTCGGCTTACGCAGATCTGGACGTTTCGGCCATCGACGAATTGCCGCCTGGCCGCATGCCGGTGCAGACGATCGTGCTGAGTACGGAGCGCCGGCCCGAGTTGGTCGAACGCATCCGCGCCGCCTGCGCCGAAGGGCGGCAGGCGTATTGGGTGTGCACGCTGATCGAAGAGAGCGAAGAGCCCGAGAAAGGTGCGCAAGGCCAGCAAGGTGGGCCGCCACGCATCGAAGCGCAGGCCGCCGAAGTCACCTTCGAGGCCTTGTCGGCGCAGTTGCCGGGCGTACGGGTGGCGCTGGTGCACGGGCGCATGAAGCCGGCCGAAAAACAGAAGGCTATGCTGGATTTCAAGCAAGGCCGCAGCGACCTGCTGGTGGCCACCACCGTGATCGAAGTCGGCGTGGACGTGCCTAACGCATCGTTGATGATCATCGAAAATGCCGAGCGGCTGGGCCTGGCCCAATTGCATCAGTTGCGCGGTCGGGTCGGGCGTGGCGCAACTGCCTCCAGTTGCGTGCTGCTGTACCAGTCACCCTTGTCGATGATGGCGCGCCAGCGTCTGGAGACCATGCGCCAAACCAACGATGGTTTCGTGATCGCGGAGAAGGATTTGGAATTGCGCGGCCCGGGCGAATTGCTGGGCACCCGGCAAACCGGTCTGGCCAGTTTCCGCATTGCCGATCTGGCACGCGACGCCGGGCTGTTGCCGCGCGTGCAGGTACTGGCCGAGCGGCTGTTGGACGAAGCGCCGGAAATCGCCGACCGCGTTGTCGAACGCTGGATCGGCGGAGCGGTGCGGTATGCGGCCGCTTGAGCGGCCGGGAATCGAGAATCGGGATTGGGCAATCGTAAAAGCGCGATTGCTGCGACCTGGGCGTCGCTGATTCGCTTGGCCGGCCGATCCTTGCGAAGATGCGGCAACGAATCCCGAATGCCCAACCTCGAATCTCATGATTGACAAGATACCGCTGCTGATCGACACCGACCCTGGCGTGGACGACGCCTTGGCGCTGCTGATGGCCTTTAACGACCCACGCCATGAGGTCGTTGGCCTGACCATCGCCGCCGGTAATGTCGGCCTGCAGCACACCGTGCGCAACGCCTTGAAGGTCTGCGAGATCGCTGGCCGCACCGATGTGCCGGTCTACGCCGGTTGCCCGCAGCCGTTGCTGCACCCATCGGTGAATGCAGCGCACGTGCACGGTCTTGATGGATTCGGCGATGTGGGCCTGGCACCGGCCAAGCGCACTGCCGAGGCCGAACACGCCGCGCTCGCCATCCTGCGTCTGTCGCACGTATACGCCGGCAAGCTGCTGCTGGTGGCGCTCGGCCCACTGACCAATCTCGCCCTGGCGCTCACCCTGGATCCGACCCTGCCGCAGCGCGTGTCGCGCCTGGTGGTGATGGGCGGGGCGTTGACCGGGCACGGCAATATCACCGCCGCGGCCGAGTTCAATATCGGTTTCGACCCGGAAGCGGCGCATATCGTGTTCGGCGGTTTTCCGCAGTTCGACGTGGCCGATTGGGAAGCCACCATTGCGCACGGCCTGCTGCACCGGGACGTGGAGCAATGGCTGGCGGCCGATTCTGCCCGCACCCGGTTCTACGAGGAGATCTCGCGCAAGACCCGGCTGTGGTCCGAAGACAGCCGCGGCGAGTACTGGTACGCCGCCGACGCGCTGGCAATGGCGTTCGCACTCCACCCGGAAGGCGCGCAGCAGCTGGAACAGCGCCCGGTACACATCGAACTGTCCGGTGCGCATACCCGTGGCATGACCTTGGTGGACTGGAACCGGCAGGGCGGGGCGCCCGACAATGCCAATCTGCTGCTGGCCTATGACATTCAGCAGTTCTACGGGCTGGTGGGGGCCGCCCTGGCAGCGGGCTGAGCGACCTTGCGCCGGCTGCCTGGGCGCAGCTATAATGCCCGGCTTATCCAGGCAGCCCGGCGCCAAGTCCATGAAAGATAACGTTCATCCCAACTACAAAGACGTCGTCTTTCACGACGTGACGTCTGATTTCAAGATTCTGACCCGTTCCACCATGACCTCGAAAGAGACCGTGAAGTGGGAAGACGGCCAGGAATATCCGCTGATCAAGGTGGAAATTTCCTCGTCCTCGCACCCGTTCTATACCGGCAAGCACAAGGTGATCGACACCGGCGGCCGTATCGACAAGTTCCAGAAGCGCTACGCGCGCTGAACTTGCAGGACGGGCTGTACCGGCAGCGGCCGCGCATTGCGCGGCTGTTGTTTTTTGGGCCGCTGAGCGCTTCCCTTGCATGCTTGGTGCGACGCGTCTACGACTTCTGTCCAAGCGACGGCCAAAATGCTGCTATGCGATAATGGCCTGATCCGAGGCGATGCCTTGGACTTCCATCACGTGCCTGCCCATGTGGGATCAGGCGCCTTCCACTGAAGGAGCGTACACAGTGTCCGATCTTGATCAGGTCACGCTCAACGCCGGCGAAAAGTCGGTCGTTTTGCCGGTTCTCAAGCCCACGCTTGGCAATGACTGCGTCGATATCTCAAAGCTGACCAAAGAAACCGGTCTGTTCACCTACGACTCGGGCTTCACCGCCACCGCCAGCTGCAAGTCGGCCATCACCTATATCGATGGCGACAACGGCGTGTTGCTGTATCGCGGCTACCCGATCGAACAGTTGGCCGAAAAGTCCAGCTTCCTTGAGGTCTCGTACCTGCTGATGAACGGCGAACTGCCGACGGCGGACGAATTCAAGAAGTTCGACCACGAAGTGACGCATCACACGATGATGCACGAGTCGCTGAAGAACTTCCTCGGTGGTTTCCGCCATGATGCGCACCCGATGGCCATGCTGGCCGGCTCGGTCGCTTCGCTGTCGGCGTTCTACCACGATACCCTGGACCTCAACGATCCGGAGCAGCGCCGTCAGGCCGCCATCCGTCTGATCGCCAAGGTGCCGACCCTGGCTGCGGCTGCGTACCGCTATTCGATCGGCTGGCCGATCCGCTACCCGCGCAACAACCTGAACTACGTCGACCGCTTCCTGCACATGATGTTCGAAGTGCCGAGCGAGCCGCTGGAGATCAATCCGGTCGTTGCCAAGGCCCTGGACCTGCTGTTCATCCTGCACGCCGATCACGAGCAGAACGCCTCGACCTCGACCGTGCGTCTGGTCGGCTCGACCGGTGCCAACCCGTACGCGTCGGTCGCCGCCGGTATCACCGCGCTGTGGGGTCCGGCACACGGTGGCGCCAACGAAGCCGTGCTGAAGATGCTGGAAGAGATCGGTACCGCCGACAACGTCGAATCCGCCGTGGCCAAGGCCAAGGACAAGAATTCCTCGTTCCGTCTGATGGGCTTCGGTCACCGCGTCTACAAGAACTTCGACCCGCGTGCCAAGATCATCCGTGAGATGACCCATAAGGTGCTGGGCGAGCTGGGCGTCAACGACCTACTGCTGGAAGTGGCGCTGAAGCTGGAAGAGGCCGCGCTGAAGGACGACTATTTCGTGCAGCGCAAGCTGTACCCGAACGTCGACTTCTACTCGGGCATCATCTACAAGGCGCTCAATATCCCGGTGGAAATGTTCACCGTGATGTTCGCCATCGCCCGTACCGCAGGCTGGGTGTCGCATTGGCTGGAACAGCAGGTCGACCCGGAAATGAAGATCGGCCGTCCGCGCCAGATCTACACCGGTTACGACAAGCGCGATTACACCGACAGCACCAGGCGCTGATCGGTCGACGCGTACCTGCGTAAACGAGAGCGCCCCGCATTGCGGGGCGTTTGCATTTGAATAGTTGCGCGGTGGTCGATTTTCCAACAAAGCGTGACGCTGTCGTGGCGAGTGGCAACCGGCAACCGGCGACCATGGCACGGCGGTGCGTCCAGTAGTACTGGGCCCGAATAAAACGAAATAAAACGAACACTGCCGCAGTGGTGTCGTAATGCCGACTTGGAGACGTACGCTCGCCCGGGTAGGCAAGCTCCGCGTCATATGATCGGCTCAGCGCAGCAGTGGTGAGCCGTCGGCACTGTCGCCGTCTGTCAGCAACTGTCGCACCTGCGCGGCCGACGCACGTGGCATCGGCTTTTCGTCCAGCTGCGATAGCGGCGCCTGCCGCAGCGCGTCGTAGGGCAGCACGGTGAGGTCGAAGGTGAGGTCTTCGGCGCTGAACAGCCACACCGGAAACTCGCCGTTGCGCTCGCGATCCAAACGCAATCGTCGCGTACGCGATTCGGCCGGAATGCGGTGCTCTTCCAGAAACCGCTGCACCGCATCCGCATCGTCGCTGTGCAACTGCAGGTGCACCGGTGCATTGGCGTCGGCGGTGCCGTCCAGCACCGGGCCGGTCAGCCGTGGCTGGAAGGGGCTGAGAAACTCAAGTGCCCGCAACGCGGCTTCGCGACGTTGGCGCAGACGCGCACCGTGCGCAGGTCCGGCGAACAGGCGCTGGTACTCGCGCAACGCATCCTCGATCTCGCGATTGCGTGGCAGCGAAGCATCGTCATGAATGCCGAGCCGGCTGGCAGCCTTGAGCTTGGCTTGATGGAAATCGCGGATGCCGCCTTCGGCCATCAGGCGTGCGGCTTCGTGCGCCAGGCGATGGCGACGTTCCCGGGTTCGTGTATCGGCGTGCGCGCGTGCGTGATGCATGACCGGGCTCCCCTAATGAACCTGATCTGGACTCTACAACAGCTGCATGAAGACATGGCGAATGCGTCATGCTGTCGCAAAGGAACGATCACGTAGCGGTGACCGGCTGATGGTCCAGGTACGATATGCACGGGCGATGCGCAATGCGCGTGCAATCTCGGTGGCGGGCAGGTGAGCGCTGCGCTGAACCGGCAACGATGTCGTCAGCGATCCACCAGGCTGGTCATGGCTGGCGCGCATTCAATCGGCGGCCAAAAAAATTTGGGAACCGAACAGCCACGCCGTTCCGATTCCCCAATCCCAATTCCCGAATCCCGGCTCTCAGAAAATATCGAACGCCTTCTCGTCCTGCTGTTCCTGCAGGCCGTAGTCGTCATCCTGCAGGCGGTCCAGATCTTCGTTCTTCACCCATTCGACCGCGCCATTGATGGTGGCCTGGGTCATGCCATCGGGCGGGTCGTTGGCGGCGATCGGCTTGTCCTTGAGCGCTACGCGCATGTAGTCGATCCAGATCGGCAGCGCCGCCTTGCCGCCGTATTCGCGATAGCCGAGCGAGCGGAAGTCGTCGCGGCCCACCCACACGGTGGTGACGTACGGGCCGCCAAAGCCGGAGAACCAGGCGTCGCGGTGTTCGTTGGTGGAGCCGGTCTTGCCGCCCACGTCCTCGCGGCCGAGTACCTTGGCCGCAGTGCCGGTGCCGCGCTGGACCACGTCGCGCATCATCGACACCAGCTGGTAGGCGGTGCGCTCGTCGATCGCGCGCGGCGCGATCTTGGTCTGCGCGGTTGCCGCAGGGGCGGTCTGTGCCGGCGCCGGGGTGGCCGTGGCCGGCGCAGCGGGTGGGGTCTCCGGTGCCTGCGCGCCGAAGTTGAAGCCATCCACGACCTGGCTCACGGGCGCCACATTGCCACCTTGCAGGGCACAAGTGCGGCAGGCCACCGCCGGCACTTCCTTGAAGATGACATTGCCCTCGCGGTCTTTGACCTCATCCACGATCCAGGTGTCCACGCGTGAGCCGCCATTGGCAAACACCGCATAACCGCGTGCCACAGACAGCGGCGTCAGTGAGGCGGTGCCTAGCGACATCGACAGGTTGGGCGGCAACTCGGCCTCCTGAAACCCGAACTGACTGATGTATTTGCGTGCGAAATCGACGCTGATCGCGTCCAGAAGGCGCACCGACACCAGGTTACGCGACTGCACCAGCGCTTCGCGCAGGCGCATCGGCCCGCGGAAGCCGCCGCCATCATTCTGCGGCGACCAGGTCTTGCCACGCCGGTCGCGGAACACCACTGGCGCGTCCAGCACGATCGAGGCCGGGTTGAAGCCCTTTTCGAATGCGGCGGCGTACACGAACGGCTTGAAGCTCGATCCTGGTTGGCGCCGTGCCTGGGTGGCGCGGTTGAACTTGTTTCCCGCAAAGCTGAAGCCGCCGACCAGCGCACGCAGGGCGCCGCTATTGGCGTCCAGCGACACCAGCGCCGCCTGGCCGCGCGGCAACTGGTCGATGATCCACTCGCCGTCCTTCTCGCCAGTGCGAATGCGGGTCAGGTCGCCGCGGGTCAGCAACTTGGCCGGGGTCATGCCGGTCCAGCGGCTGGCGCTGGCGGGCAGGGTCAGTTCGGTCTTGTCGCTCTGCACGACCGTGACCCCGCCGTCGGGATTGGTGCGCGCCACGATCACCGCGCGCAGCCCGCCCTGGGTGAACGCACCTGCCAGGTGCTTGGCCAGTGCGGGCGCATCCGCATCGGCGGCCACGTCGAAGTGCTGTTCGACGCCGTGCCAGCCATGGCGATGATCGTAGACCCGCAAGCCGTCGGCGATCGCCAGATCTGCACCGGTCTGCAGGGGCGCATCGATGGTCGTGGTGACGCGGTAGCCCTTGTTGAGTACATCGCCACCGTACTTGGCGATCATTTCCTGGCGCACCAGCTCGGCCACGTAAGGGGCGTACACCTCCACCGGCGGTTCATGCGGCTTGGCATGCATCAGAACCGCCTTGGCGGCGTCGGCTTCTGCCTGGCTGACAAAGCCCAGGTCAGCCATGCGCTGCAGGACGTAATAGTCGCGACGCTCCTGTGCACGCTCAGGGTTGCTGATCGGGTTGCCACTGGACGGGAACTTGGGGATGCCGGCCAGCGAGGCCATCTCGTCCAGGCTCAATTCGCTCATCTTCTTGCCGTAGTAGTACTCGGCGGCGGCCCCGACGCCATAGGCGCGGTTGCCGAAGAAACTCTTGTTGAGATACAGCTCGAAGATCTCGTCCTTGCTCAGCTCACTTTCGATCTTGCGCGCCAGCAGGATCTCCGCCAGCTTGCGGGTGTAGCTGTATTCGGAACTCAGGAAGAACTGCCGCGCTACCTGCTGGGTAATGGTCGAGCCACCCGGTACGCGCTTGGCATCGGTGGTTGTCAGCAGCCACACCGCGCGGGCAATGCCCTTGTAGTCCACACCACCGTGCTCGTAGAAGCGCGCGTCCTCGGTGGCCAGGAAGGCCTGCTTCAGGCGCAGCGGCACGTCCTTCATCTGGATGGGGTAGCGCCGGGTCTCGCCGTAAACGGCCATGAGCCGGCCATCGCTGGAATAGACGTACATCGGCTCCTGCAGCTCCACCTGCTTGAGCGATTGAACGTCTGGCAACTTCGAGGAAATGGCGTAATACAGGCCGCCGGCAGCGATAGCGCCAAGCAGTGCGAACACGACGATCGTGGCCAGGATCCAGCCCAGCCAACGGCGAATACGGGGCATGTAAGAGAGATTCCGATTGCAGATTTCTTGGTCACAGAGTATAGATGACGCCGAGTTTGGCTGGGGCCGAACTCTGGGGATCGCAGCAGACAAGCACTGGGGTCGCGTCGCCGGGTCATTGCCTAACGCGTGAAGTGCTTGTCAACTGTTAAAATTTGATTATTAATACGAGGGCGCGCATGCGTCCAAGTGCCCGTCGGCAGGGGAGTTACCGTGGGGCTTTTACCCAAGAGTCAGTCGCCACTGATTGGTGTCGACATTAGTTCTACTGCCGTGAAGCTCTTGCAGCTATCGCGCAGCGGGACCCGTTTTCGCGTGGAACATTACGCGGTGGAACCACTGCCGCCGAATGCGGTCGTGGAAAAGAACATCGTCGAAGTGGAGGCGGTGGGCGAAGCCATTCGCCGCGCCATCAACCGTTCCGGTAGCAAGGCCAAGAACGCGGCAGCTGCCGTGGCAGGGTCGGCGGTGATCACCAAGTTGATCCCGATGCCGGCCGATCTGGACGATAGCGACCTGGAAGCCCAGGTCGAACTGGAAGCCACCAATTACATTCCGTACCCGATCGAGGAAGTGAATCTCGACTTCGAGGTGCTGGGCCCGATGCCCAACAGCCCGGACATGGTGCAGGTGCTGCTGGCCGCCTCGCGTTCGGAGAATGTGGAACTGCGCCAGTCTGCGCTGGAACTCGGCGGTTTGACCGCCAAGGTGATGGACGTGGAGGCCTTTGCGGTCGAAAACGCCTTCGCCCTGGTTGCCAGCGAATTGCCCGTGGCCGCCGATGCGGTGGTGGCGCTGGTGGATATCGGCGCCACCATGACCACGCTGAGCGTGCTGCGCTCCGGTCGCAGTCTTTACAGCCGCGAGCAGATGTTCGGCGGCAAGCAGCTCACCGACGAAGTGATGCGCCGTTACGGGCTGACCTATGAAGAGGCTGGCCTTGCCAAGCGTCAGGGCGGTCTGCCGGAAAGCTACGAGGTCGAGGTGCTGGAGCCGTTCAAGGAAGCCACGGTGCAGCAGATCAGCCGTCTGCTGCAGTTCTTCTATGCGGGCAGTGAGTTCAACCGCGTCGACTGCATCGTGCTGGCCGGCGGTTGCGCCGCGCTGACGCGCCTGCCGGAGATGGTGGAAGAGCAACTGGGCGTGACCACGGTCGTTGCAAATCCGCTTGCCCAGATGACGCTTGGCCCGAAGGTCCAGGCCCATGCGCTGGCGCTGGATGCGCCTGCATTGATGATCGCCACCGGCCTGGCCCTGAGGAGCTTCGACTGATGGCAAGAATCAATCTATTGCCCTGGCGCGCGGAGCGCCGAAAGGCACGCGAGCGCGAGTTCTATTCGATGCTGGGCTTCGCCGCCTTGGGCGGCGTGCTGTTGTCGGCGCTGATCTGGTTCTATTACGACGCGCAGATCAGCGGCCAGACCGAGCGCAATGCGTTTCTGACTACCCAGATCGACAAGGTCAAGGCACAGAACGAAGAGATCAAGGAACTCGACAAGAAGAAGGACCGCCTGCTCGCCCGCAAGAAGGTGATCGAGGAGCTGCAAGCCAACCGCTCGCAGATGGTGCACCTGTTCGATTCGCTGGTACGCACCATTCCCGATGGCGTGGCGCTGACCAACATCAAGCAGGATGGCGACATCCTCACGCTGGAAGGTCGCTCGCAATCGAATGCGCGGGTCAGTGCGTACATGCGCAACCTGGAAAGCTCGGGCTGGATGACCAATCCGGACCTGTCGATCATCGAGGCCAAGAGTCAGGAAAAGGCCGGTCAACCTGCCGCATCGTCGATGGATACCAAGACGCTGCCGTACGTGTTCACGCTCAAGGTCAAGCTGGCCAATCCGAACGAGGCTGACAAGAACGGCACCGCGCCGGGCGCAGCGGATCCGGCCGCGCCGGGCACCGCAGCACCGGGTGCAGCGCCTGCCGGTGCGACGCCTGCTGCTCCGGCAGCGGCGCCTGCGCCCGCAACGCCGCCGGCCGCTGCTCCTGCGACGCAGGCAGCACCGGCGCCAGCCAATCGGCCGCAGGAGGGGGCGGCGTCATGAGTAAGAAATCATTCAAGCTCAGCGATCTGGATTTCAACAATATCGGCGGTTGGCCGCAGCAGGCACGCATCGTGTTCTGCGTGGTGGTCGGCTTGTTCATCATGGTGCTGGCCTGGTTCCTGTTGATCAGCAGCAAGCGCGATGACCTGGAAGGCCTGGAGAGCACCGAAGCACAGCTGCGCACCGAGTTCGAGACCCAACAGGGCCGCGCGGTGAACCTAGAGCCGCTCAAGCAGCAGCTCGCGCAGATGGAACAGGTGCTGCAGCAGATGCTGCGTCAGTTGCCCAGCAAGACCGAAATGCCGGATCTGATCATCGACATCTCGCAGACCGCGTTGTCCAGCGGCCTGTCCAACGAGCTGTTCCAGCCCGGTCCGGAATCGCCGAAGGAGTTCTACGCCGAAAAGCCGATCGCTCTGCGCATGGTGGGCAGCTACCACCAGTTCGGTGCCTTCGTCAGCGGTGTGGCCTCGTTGCCGCGCGTGGTGATCCTGACCATGCACGACATCAACCTCAAGCCCAAGGATCCCAAGGCCGGCATCGGCCCGCGCGGGGCGCTGGAGCTGTCCGGGACGGTCAAGACCTATCGTTATTTGGACGATGAGGAAATGGCCGAGCAGGAAAAGGCTGCGGCCAACGCTGCGAAGAAGGGCGGCCAATGACCATGAAATTGCTCAAGATTCTGTCCTGCATGGCGTTAATTGCAGTATTGCCGGCGTGCACGCGTGGTGTGACCAGCACACCGGGCGATGCGCCGAATCTGGAAGCTTGGGTTGCCGAGGTGCGCGCGCGTCCTGCGCCGCCGCTGGAGCCATTGCCGGTGATGCAGCAATTCGAGACTTTCGAATATGCAGCGCAGGCGATGCGCGACCCGTTCAGCGATGCCTGGGTCAGCGCGGAAGGTGGCAATGGCACGCGTCCGGATCCGAACCGGCGTAAGGAACCGTTGGAAGCCTTTCCGCTCGACGCCCTCGACATGGTGGGGACCATTGGCGGCGGTTCGGGCCTGATCGCCCTGGTGATGGCGCCCGACAAGGTGACCTACCGGGTGCGGCCGGGTGTGTATCTGGGACAGAGCGATGGCCGGGTGACCGGGGTCTACGAAGACCGCATCGAGCTGATTGAACTTGTGCCGGACGGTGCGGGTGGATGGCTTGAACGGCCGGCCGCACTCGCATTGGATGATCAATAAAGTGATAGGGGATAGCACGATGACGTTTTCCAATGCCCAGCGGCTGCGTCCGGTACGACGCCACGCGATCTTCCAGGCCTGCGCGTTGGGGGTCGCGCTGGCACTGGCGAGCGGCAGCGCGTTTGCCGCCGCGGCGCTGACTCAGCCCGCGCAGGATCCGGCCAAGGTCGCTCCGGCGAGCCTGGCGGTGTCCAAAATCGATTTCAAGCGCGGCGAAGACGGCGCTGGCCGTCTGATCCTGCAGTTCGACGGCCAGGGCGCAAGCCCGGACCTGCGGACGCAGGGCGACAACGTGCTGGTGGACATCAGCAATGCCAGGCTGCCTGCCGAACTGCAGCGCCCGCTCAATGTCACCGATTTCGCCACGCCGGTGCAGCGCGTTGAAGTGAAGCCGTCCGGCTCCGGTTCGCAGCTGGTGCTGTCGACCAAGGGCGCCTTCGACTCGCTGGCCTACCAGACCGGTAACGAATACGTGGTGGAAATCACCCCGCGCAAGGGCCAGCCGGCGGTTGGCGGCGTGAGCCCGGCAGCGGTCACGCAGGCTGCCGCCCAGATTGCCGCGCGCGGCTACAGCGGCCGACCGGTGACGTTCAACTTCCAGGACGTGCCGGTGCGCACCGTGCTGCAGCTGATCGCCGAGGAGTCCAACCTCAACATCGTCGCCTCCGACACCGTGCAGGGCAACGTCACCCTGCGCCTGATGAACGTGCCGTGGGACCAGGCACTGGACATCGTGCTGCGCGCCAAGGGCCTGGACAAGCGTCGCTACGGCGGTGTGGTGTGGGTGGCCCCGCAGCCGGAACTGGCCAAGTTCGAGCAGGACAAGGAAGACGCCCGCATCGCGATCGAGAACCGTGAGGACTTGATCACCGATTATGTGCAGATCAATTACCACAATGCGACCGCCATTTTTAAGGCGTTGACCGAGGCCAAGGGAATTGGTGGCGGTGGGCAGGGCGGACAAGGGGGTGCGGGGCAGCAGGACAATGGTTTCCTTTCGCCACGCGGTCGGCTTGTTCCCGATGAACGCACAAACACCTTGATGATTAGCGATATTCCGAAGAAGGTCGCGCAAATGCGCGAGCTGATCTCGCATATAGACCGCCCAGTCGATCAGGTTCTGATTGAAAGCCGGATCGTGATCGCCACGGATACGTTCGCCCGCGACCTGGGCGCGCGGTTTGGCATCGCTGGTCGTCAGCAATACGGTGGAAATACTGGCGTAATCAGCGGTAGCACTACCAATAATTTTTCGATCTTGAACAGTGGCATTCACAATGTGCCTGGTGGCCTGAACTTCAATCTTCCCGCAGGCACGTTTACCACTAATACGGCCGGCGCAATTGCGTACACGTTGCTTGGGCGGAATTTTGCTCTGGACATGGAGTTGTCTGCGATGCAGGAAGAGGGGCGGGGTGAGGTGGTTTCGAACCCACGAATCGTGACCTCCAATCAGCGGGAAGGTGTCATTAGGCAGGGGCGGGAAATTGGCTACGTCACGATCAGCGGCGGTGGCGCGGGCGGCCAATCTCAAGCGAATGTGCAGTTCAAAGAGGTCCTTTTGGAATTGAAGGTGACGCCGACAATTACCAATGACAATCGGGTTTTCTTGAATATGAATGTCAAGAAAGACGAGGTCGCGCGTTTCATTGACTTGCCGCTCTATGGCACGGTTCCAGAAATTAATCGACGTGAAATCAATACGGCAGTACTGGTCGGCGACGGCGAAACGGTGGTCATCGGTGGCGTGTATGAATTCACCGATCGAGAAAGTATTGCCAAGGTACCGTTCCTGGGTGATATTCCCTTCCTTGGCAATCTATTCAAGAAACGCGGGCGCAGCAAGGAAAAGGCCGAGCTTTTGGTCTTCGTGACACCGAAGGTTCTGCGGGTTGCTAGCACAACCCCGTAATCGCATCGAATTAAAGAAGGCCGCGCAAGCGGCCTTTTTTATGGCGTCGTTGCCTACCTGTATAGCGTACAGCGAGTTGGCTGGTAATCGATGTTCGACGGCGACCGATTGGTGATTGAGCGATCATGACCTACGCCAGTGCCGCATCGTCGTTCCGCTTCACGCGAGCTTGTGTCTGATCGTCCTGACTATACGGTTGACCGCGAATGCCTTATCGGGAACAGCCAGGTGAGCTGACAGAGTAGGCAAATCAAGAATGCCTACGATATTTGCCTGCATGGAAGCAGCGGGTTCAGGCCTGCAGTGTTCGTGACGCAGGGCAGAAGTTCCGCGATTACTGAATTTTGGCTATCGGCAAGTGAACCAATCGCGTTCGAATCGGTCACACTGGACCTATGAACGCACCGCCACTGCTCCCCCCCGAAGCCGTTGCCGCGCCCGCCGAGGACCGGCTACACCGTCAATTCACCTCGCTGCGCGAATCGCTTGCGCAGCGCATCGTTGGCCAGGCAGCGCTCGTGGAGCGATTGCTGATTGCCCTGCTGGCCGATGGCCATCTGCTGGTCGAGGGCGCGCCGGGGTTGGCCAAGACCACCGCCATTCGTGCGCTGGCCTCGCGGCTGGAAGCGGATTTTGCGCGGGTGCAGTTCACCCCGGACCTGCTGCCTGCCGATCTGACCGGTACCGAGATCTGGCGGCCGCAGGACAGCCGGTTCGAGTTCATGCCCGGGCCGATCTTCCACCCAATCCTGCTGGCCGATGAAATCAACCGTGCACCCGCCAAGGTGCAATCCGCGCTGCTGGAGGCCATGGGCGAGCGGCAGGTGACGGTCGGCCGGCATACCTATGCGTTGCCGCAGTTGTTCCTGGTGATGGCGACGCAGAACCCGATCGAGCAGGAGGGCACGTTCCCGCTGCCCGAAGCGCAGTTGGATCGCTTCCTGATGCATGTGCGCATCGGTTATCCGCAGGCCGACGCCGAGGCGGAAATCCTGCGCCTGGCACGCGAGGCCGCCCGCGATACGCTGGAAAAGCACGAGACCGTGCCCGACAAGATTCCGTTGGAAGATGTCTTTGCCGCGCGCCGTGTGGTGCTCGATGTGCATCTGGCGCCGCAGCTGGAACGCTATCTGATCGAGATCGTGCTGGCCTCGCGCGATGCCAAGCGCTACGACCCGGCATTGGAGCGTCGGATCGCCTGGGGCGCCAGCCCGCGTGGCTCGATTGCGCTGGAACGCTGTGCACGCGCACGCGCATGGTTGGCCGGGCGCGACTACGTGACGCCGGACGATATCCGCGCCATTGCCCCGGACGTATTGCGGCATCGCGTGCTACCCAGCTACGAGGCCACTGCCGAAGGCTGGGACGGCGAACGCCTGGTCGCTGCATTGCTCGAACAGATTCCGCTGCCCTGATCGGGCAGCATCGCTGAGGTATGCCGCACTCTCGCCAGACGCCGATGTCTTCGATGCCGTTATCGTCCCCTGCAACCACCCCCTCGCCAGTCGCTGGCGATGGGGTGCGCCCAACGCTTGCTGAATTGATTGCGCTACGCGGTACCGCAATCCATCGCGGTCAACCGGGACGTGGCCGGCACGGGGTAGTGGGGCCGGTGCCGGCCGCCACGCGCGGGCGCGGCATGGAATATGCCGAGTCACGTGAGTACGTGGCTGGCGATGATGCGCGGCATATCGATTGGCGCGTCACCGCGCGCACCGGACGGGCGCACACCAAGTTATTTCAGGCTGAGCGCGAGCGTTTGAGTCTGATCGTGGCCGATACCTCGCCTGCGCTCTTCTTCGGTACGCGCGTGCGCTACAAATCGGTGCAGGCCGCACGTGCCGGCGCGGTTGCCGCGTGGCTGGCGCAGCGCCAGGGCGACCGAATTGCAGCATTGCGCGGCACCGCGAGCGAGGCGCCGATTGCGCCGCGGTCCGGTCAGCGTGGTGTGCTGCCGGTGTTGGATGCCTTGGCGCGTTGGTATGCCCAGCCGCCGTCCGGCGATGCGGGGCTCGAGGTGGCGCTGGATCATGCGGCGCGCCTGTTACGCCCTGGCGCGCGCCTGACCGTGCTGGCCGATGCGCGCAGCGCCGGCCGGATTTCTGCCACGCGCTGGTCGGGCTTGGCGTTGCATCACGAGGTGGTGGTGATCGTGCTGGTCGATCCGCTGGAACTGGCGCCGCCGGCACGTGCAGTCACCTTCGACGTGCGTGGCGAGCGCATCGCGATCGATCTGTCCACCCAGGCCGGGCGTGCGCGCTGGCAGGCCGAATTTGTCGCGCCGCTGGAGTATCTGGGCGCGCTCTTGCAGGCACGCGGCGTGCGCTGGCATCGCCTGTCCACCGACGATACCAGCGATGCCTGGTTGGGCGGCAGCCCCGCCGCGCGGAGTCGCTGACGATGTCCCCGCAGTCGCTGCCGCTGCGTGATGTGCACTTGCCGCCGTCGCCGTCGTGGTGGCCGCCGGCACCGGGCTGGTGGCTGGTGATCGCGATGGTCGTGCTGGTGGTGGGGAGCGCATGGGTCTGGGGGTGGCGCCGGCGCCAGCGCCAGCGGCGATGGGTGGCTGCCTTCGATGCGGAACTCGCGCGCGCCACGACGCCTGCGCAGCGTCTGGCGGCCGTGTCGGTGCTGCTGCGACGTGCGGCGCGGCGCGTCGATCCGCAGGCCGACCGCTTGCAAGGCGAGGCGTGGTTGCAGTTTCTGGACGGTCGCAAGCGCAAGGACCAGGTATTTTCGCAGGGGCCGGGCCGGGCTGTGCTGGAAGGCGGCTTCCAGCGCGTACCCACAGTCAGCGATCTGCCTGCGGTAGAAGCATTGGCGCGGCAACGCTTTGTGGCGTTGATGCGGGGCCAGCGATGAACTGGTTGCAGTGGTCGCAATGGCAGGATGCGTTGGCGCACTGCGCCTGGCCGTGGGCGTGGTGGTTGATGCCCTTGCCGTTGCTGATGTGGTTCTGGCCGCAACGCCGCGCCGATGCGGCTGCGCTCCGCGTGCCGTACGCGGAGCAGTTGCAAGCGGTGGCGCAGGCCAAGAGCGCGCCGGTGCTGCGGATACCGCGTTGGTTGGCGTGGCTGGCTTGGTTTTTGTTGTGCGCCGCGCTGGCGCGTCCCCAGCAGCTGGGTGAGGTGATCCAGCCACCGCGCGAGGCGCGCCAGATGATGCTGGCGGTGGATCTGTCGGGCAGCATGAGCGAGCCCGACATGGTGCTCGGCGGCAAGGTGGTGGACCGGCTTACCGCCGCCAAGGCCGTGCTGTCGGACTTTCTGGATCGGCGCGACGGCGACCGCGTCGGTCTGCTGGTGTTCGGCCAACGTGCGTATGCGCTGACACCGTTGACCGCGGATCTGACCTCCGTGCGCGATCAGTTGAGCGACAGCGTGGTGGGCCTGGCCGGGCGCGAAACCGCAATTGGCGATGCGATCGCCTTGTCGGTCAAACGTCTGCGCGAACAGAAGCAGGGCCAGCGTGTGGTGGTGTTGCTCACCGATGGCGTCAACACCGCTGGCGTGCTCAATCCCTTGAAGGCCGCGGAACTGGCCAAGGCAGAAGGCGTACGCGTGCACACCATTGCGTTCGGCGGCAGTGGCGGCTATTCCTTGTTCGGGGTGCCGATTCCGGCCGGCGGCAACGACGATATCGACGAAGACGGGCTGCGCAAGATTGCCCAGCTGACTGGCGGACGCTTCTTCCGCGCCCGCGATACCGAGGAACTTGCCGGCATCTACGCCGAGCTGGATCGGCTGGAGCCGGTCAAGGGGCTCGGGCCTTCGGTGCAGCCGCGCGTCGAGCGTTATTACTGGCCATTGGGCGCGGCAATCGTCATTGCCCTGTTGGCCTATGTGCTGCCGCGAGGGTGGCAATGGACGCGCTAACCGAGCTGGCGGGGTGGCTGCAGTCGTTACATCTGATGCGCCCGATGGTGTTGTGGGCGCTATTGGCGATCGTACCGGCGGCGGCGCTGTGGCACTGGCGTCGCCGCGATGCTGATGTCTGGCGGCAAAGTGTGGATGCGCATCTGTTGCCGAAGCTGTTGGCCTCCGGCAGTCGGCGCGGATGGCTGGGATTCGTGCTGGCTGCGCTGACCTATACGTTGGCAGTGATTGCGATGAGCGGCCCGAGTTGGCGGCAGACCGAGCGTCCGGTGTTTCAGTCGAGCATGCCGCTGGTGGTGGTGCTGGATCTGTCGTCCAGTGCCAACGCAACCGACCTGCCGCCTTCGCGCCTGCTGCAGGCGCGCGCCAAGCTGGCGACGCTGCTGCGCAAACGTGCCGGTGGCGAGGTGGCATTGCTGGTCTATGCAGGCGAGAGCTTCACAGTGGCGCCATTGACCGAAGACAGTGCCAACGTGGCCTTGTTTCTGGATGCGCTGTCGCCGTCGGTCATGCCGGTCGATGGCAAGCGTGCGGACCGGGCGATCGATGCGGCCGCGCAGCTGTTGCAGCAGGCCGGCTTCAAGCAAGGCGAGATCCTGCTTGTCAGCGATAGCGCAGATAGCTCCGCCGAAAGTTCGGCACGGGTGGCACGTTCGCGCGGGTTCAGTGTCTTTGCGCTCGGCGTGGGCGGCGAGCGCGGTGCGGCGTATCGCATGGCCAGCGGTGAAATTGCGCAGGCCAAGCTCGACGAAGGCAGTCTGCGCGCCCTGGCCGCGCAGGGTGGCGGGCGATATGCACGCATTGCGCCGGACGATACGGATCTGCGGGAGTTGGGTGTGCTCGATCCATCGCAACAGCCGTTGGCTGATGAAACTGCCGAGTCCGATGGCGGCAAGAGCTGGCTCGACGAAGGCTATTGGCTGGTGCTGCCGGTGATGCTGCTGTCCCTGCTGGCGTTTCGCCGCCGCGCGGTGGTGGCCGTGCTGGCGATGGTGTGCGTGCTGCCACTGGCGCAGCCCGCGCACGCTGCCGATGGCACCTTGTGGCAGCGTGCCGACCAAGTGCAGCAGCAGCGCCTGGATGCTGGTGTGCAGGCCTATCGCAAGGGTGATTTTGCAGCGGCGCAGAAGGCCTTCGAAGCGGTGCCAACCGATGAGGGGTTCTACAACCTCGGCAATGCGCTGGCGCGACAAGGCCAGTACGACGCTGCGATCGCAGCCTACGACCGTGCGCTCAAGCAACACCCGAATCAGCAGGATGCCATCGCCAATCGCGCGGCGGTCGATGCGGCGCGCAAGCGTCAGCAGCAGAAGAATAAGGATGGCAAGGGCCAGTCCCAGGACCAAAAGCCATCCGGTCAGGATGGGAAGGGGCAACAGCAGGCGGGCCAGAATCAGCGGGACAAGCAATCCGGCCAGGGTGGGCAGAACCAGCAGGACAGCAAGAACCAGCCCTCTGATGCGCAGACGCCACAGGACGGCAACTCGCAAGATGCGCAGTCCAAGAACGGGCAGGGCGAGCAACGCCAGCAAGACACCCCGCCGCAATCTGCCGATGCCAAGGCGCAGCAGCAGGCCGATGAGGCGCAGCGTCGCAAGATGCAGCAGGCCATGGCGCAGGCGGGCGACAAGCAGGCAGATGCAAACGGCAAGCAGGAAGCCGCAGCCGCCGGCGAGACGCCGGAACAACGCGAACAACGCCAAGCGGTGGACGCATGGCTGCGGCGGGTGCCGGACGATCCGGGCAGCTTGCTGCGTACCAAATTCAGGCTGGAATACGAACGCAGGCAACGGGACGGACGATGATCGGCAGACAGCATTTGCGTCGCATGGCAATCGGCATGCTGGCTAGCGCGGCACTGGTGGCGTGCGCGCCGCTGGGTGCGGTCACGCGCGCGTGGCTGGATCGCGACAGCGTCAATGCCGGCGATGTGGCGATGTTGAACATTGAAACCGACCAACGCGGCGTCGACCCGGATTACACCCCGCTGCGCACCGACTTCTCGCTGGGCGCCAAGAGCGCCAATCAGCAGATGCAGGTGGCCAATGGTTCGGTGACGGTGCGCGCCCTGTTCGGCGTGGTGCTGACGCCGCGCAAGAGCGGCGAGCTGATCGTGCCGGCGATCCGCGTTGGCAATGAACGCACCGAACCGCTGCGCCTGCAGGTGGTTGGAACGGCGAACGATCCCGCCAGCGGTGCCGGCAACGCTGCCGGCGCGCCGAGTGCGGCGCAGGGTAATGAAGAAGCCTTCGTCCAAACCCAGGTGGACGACGCGCAGCCCTACGTGCAGCAAAGCGTAGGCGTGGTGGTGCGGTTGTACTTCGCCACCCAACTGGCATCGGGCGAGCTGGATCTTGAGGCCCCCGATGGGGCATCGATGCAGCGCGTCGGCGACGACGTCAGCTCAGTGAAGGTGCTCAATGGACGGCAGTACAACGTGGTGGAGCGGTGCTACCTGCTGGTGCCCGAGCGCAGCGGTCGCCTGCTGCTGCCGCCGGCACGTTTCAACGGGCGGTCGGTAGGCGGATTCTTCGACGATTACTTCGGGCGCGGCAACGGTGAGCTGAGTGCGCGCAGTGCGAGCATTCCGTTGCAGGTGCGTGCGCAACCGGCCAATGCGCCGCAGCCGTGGTTGCCGTTGCGCAGCCTGCAGTTACGCTACACGACCACGCCACAGCGGGCGACCGCCGGTGAGGCGGCCCAATTCGTGGTGGAAGCCAGCGCGCGTGGCGCGACCCAGGCGCAGTTTCCGGAATTGCCGACGCCCAGCGTGCCCGACGCGCAGGTATTTGCCGAGCCGCCGCAATTTGAGGAGCGCTTCGTGGACGGCTCGCCGCAACTGCGACTGACCCGGCGCTATTCGATCGTGCCCAACCGTGCCGGTCCGTTGGTGGTGCCCGGGCTGCAGATGGCATGGTGGGATGTAGGGGCAGGCGCAGCCAGGACCGCTTCGCTGCCCGATCTGACGCTCGATGTCGCGGCAGGTAGCGGCGCATTTGCGACACCTGCGCCGTCACCGACGCCGAACGCGACACCCGATCAATCGGCGCCGACACCGGATCGCACTCTCACCCTGCAAGCGCCATCGCCCGCGCGACCGCCGTGGGCGTGGATTGCGGCGGCGATCGGGTTTGCGCTGTTGTGGATCGCCACGCTGGTGTGGGCGTTATTGCGTCGGCGCGGTGCTCCGCGCAGTGCATCAGGCGGCAATGATGGCAGCGGCAGCAATGGACCAGCTGAGGGCAGACGCGCGACCCACGGCGTGGCCGAGTTACGCCGTGCGCTCGACACCGGCGGCATGGACGATGTGGCGGCGGTCCTGTGTGGGATGGCCGGCGTTGCAGATATCGATGCGGTGATGGCGGCATTGGCAGATCCGGCGCAGCGTGCAGCCGTGGCGCGCATGCAGCGCGCGCGCTGGGGCGGCGACGGCGATGTGGCCGGCGCGCGCGCCGCCTTGCGCGAGGCGTTCGCCAAGGGGCCGCGGTGGCACCATGCAAGCGCAGCCGAACCGGAGGTGCTGGCGCCGCTGTATCCGCCTGCGCCTTGATTGACGGTGTTGTGTGGATAGCGAAATGGGACGACTGGCGACCTACTACGCAGCCCTGCAGAACATGTCTCTATGGCAGTCATCGTCTGAAATGAGAGGTACTTCGACGCTTAGGGGCCGTCCCCACTCACGTAATGGTCGCTCGTTGCGCGTCGTTGGGTATCTCTACACGCTCCGGGTGGCGACACTGCCTTGCAGCGCTGATAACGCGTTGATCTGGAGATGCGTAATCTGCCAAATGTGCGGCGAAGCGCATTGGCGCTGCGGCGTTGCTGCAGGGCCCTTGCCCGCTCACCCTCGCAGGACACGCAGGCACATCATTCTGAGTTCCCAGGCGGCATCCATGCCGCCAAGGGTCCCGCGACGGTGAGCGGGCAAGGACCAGTCGAGAGAGTCGGTAGTTGGTGCAAGCACTGCATGACGTGTTCCTGGTTCGCTGCTGTTTGATCCCATGCTTTGATGGTGCACTATTTTCCCTCGATTGGAAGGAAGCACTATGGGCCAGGTTCTACACGGGAGCGCCACTACGACAGAGGCGATCCGTCGAG
>NZ_JFAQ01000079.1 GCF_001304695.1 Xanthomonas axonopodis | reverse complement strand
AAATCGGGGGGACGTCGCCTCGTAGTAACGAATCTTGTCGCACTTCACCGGATGCGGGATCCCCTCGTACAAGAACACTTCCTTCTCGTTGCTCATAGCCTTGAGCTCCTGCGGCAACATCAGCGCCCACCGCTCTTCTGACACGCTATGCGTTGTCTCGCGCCCTCGGGTGACGTTCTTCTTCTTGATGGTGGTGTAACCCAACATCTCGGAGTAGTCGTTGGCGTCCTGCTGTTCGCGCGGTGCGTAGAGGATCTGCAGGGCGTGGTTGGTGATGATGGTGCGTGACAGAATCTTTGCCGTAGGTTGCGTCCATCTGGGCCATGCTCTGGATGATGGGCAGTAGGCGGATGTTGTAGCCAGCCATGTAGGCCACAGCGGTCGCGAAGATGTCCACCTTGCCGATCGAGGTAAAATTCGTCCATCAGCAACAGGCACTGATATTTGAGTTCAGGGTTGGACTCGGGCAGTTCGCGGGTATTGAGGTTGGTGATCTGGCTGAAGAGCAGATTGATGATCAGGCGGCTCTCGGCCAGCTTGTCGGGCTGGATGCCGATGTAAATCGTCATCCTCTTCTTGCGAAGGTCCGTGAGCACGAAGTCGTCCGCACTGGTGGCAGCGTCCGGGATCGGATTGATCCACGCATTGAGCGGCTCCTTCAAGGTGCCCATGATCGAGGCGAAGGTCTCATCCGCCTGGGACAGCATGTTGGCAAAGGCCGACTTGGCGTTGCTGCTGAGGAACCGCCGCTCGGACAGCGACTTCAGATATTTCTTGAGATCGGTGCCGTCACCCGACAAAAGGCGATAAATGCCGCCCAAGGTGGGCGCCCCTGCCCCACCCGGAAAACCGAGCGAGAGCTCCTCGTCCCAGTTTTCGAACAGGTACAGCGCAAATGCCTTGAAGGCGTTGCGCGCCTGGCTCACCCAAAACTTCTGGTCGTCCGAGCCATCCGGGTACAACATCGCCGCAATGCTCATCAGATCCGAAACGCGAAATGCGGGGTCGTTCGACACATAGGTCAACGGGTTCCAGCGATGGGTGCGACGGTCTTCGTCGAACGGGTTGAACAGGAAGACTTCATGGCCCTGGCTGGCACGCCAACCACTGGTCAGGTCGAAGTTCTCCTGCTTGATGTCCAGGACCACGACCGACTCTTGGTACTCCAAGAGGTTGGGGATGACGACACCGACACCCTTGCCGGAGCGCGTCGGCGCAGCGAGAATCAGGAATTGTTGGCCGCTCAATCGCACTAGCTTGCCATTGAACTTGCCGACGACGATGCCGTTTCCGCTGGGCTTGAATAGCCCACGTTTGGAGAGATCGGCGGCCTCGGCGAAGCGCGCGTCACCGTGCAGCGCGCGCGCTTTGGGCTTGACGATGAGCACAACGGCAATCGCCCAGACCAGCGCCGGCAGCCCGAATCCAAGCATGCCCGCGATCTTGATCTTGGTCGCGTAAGGAGCCACCTGGGACAATCCAAGCGCGCTGAAATAGCGGTAGTAGATGTCCCATCCGTACAGAGCGGTGTCGAGCCGCGGCAGCAGGGTCAGATAGCCAGACATGCAGTACCCGACTAGGACCGCCACCAGCGTGGCAATTGCGATGATTTTGGGTTTGGACATGCGCCCTTCTCCTTAGGTTTGCATCACGATGCGGGGCTAGCGACGCACGACCGGCTTATGGTCGACAAGCTCGGATTTACGCCCACCACTCTCGCTCTCCACCAGCGAATCGATCCAGACCTTGGCCTGGTCCAGGGACAAATCCGGTGTAAGTCGCGTCCCCGCATCGGTCACAACGGCGCATGCCACGACTGCGTCGGGTGCGTACACCTCGTCACGCGTCATCGCCACAACACGGTACCCGCCCCTGGTCAGCACGGTGTGCTGATATTCGTCCATCGCCAGCCTTCCTTTCCGTCAGCGCGGTGGCGATGCTAAAGCAAGACGTGTGACGGTGAAAGCGGTATCGGCGGACTGGGCGGCTGTGGGCAGCGCTGACCCGCGAAACAGCTGCACCGAACGCTTATTCCCCAGCCGAGGGACTCTCGGCGCGCTTTCGAAGACGTATATAACCGGGGTGAGACATGGTCCGCCTACCGCCTACGCGCGCGGGAGTCACTCCGATCGCCCGGCTTACGGCATGAAGCGCCCATTCGCGGCGAAAGCACCTATCAGCCCGGGCGCTGGACAGTCATCCCGCGACCATCGATCAAGGCACTGTTCCAAGATAGGAAGAGAGCGGCGCGGGGAGTTCATCGCCCAGATGGGGCGAGACATCGCTGGCGTCTCGCATCATCCGCAACGTGCAGATCAGTTAGATGGCGCAGCACGATTCGGCATCGCTCAGGCGCCGGTTCTCGTCCTGCAGCTCCTTGAGCTGGAACATCAGCGACGCATCCATGCCGCCAAACTTGCTGCGCCACTTATAGAACGTCGCCGAGCCGATGCCGTGCTCGCGGCACAACTCCGGCACTGACGTGCCAGCCTCGGCCTGCTTGAGTACGGCGATGATCTGGCTTTCGGTGAAACGGGATGTCTTCATGGAACCTACTCGGAAAAGGGTACGAGAAAATTCCACTTCTGGCGTCAGCTAACCTGTGGGGGGGATTACCGCTGGTCACCGTAGCCCTCGCCCTCGTGTCGCTGAGCGGTCGCGATTTCTGCACACGCAGCAGCAACAGGCATTGGAACAACAACACTGGCAGTTGCAGCAGGAGCTGAGCTTGCAGTAAGAGTGCGGGCGACTGGCCGCACAGGAAAAAACCCAGTGATGAGCAACGCGACAACGAACAGTCAGCCACGCTGGGCGACAGCATGCGCCTCGAGCAGTCGCAGAACCTGCTGCGCCCCATGAGCGGCCACGCGCACCCGGGACAAGCTTTGTACGGCGACGTCAAGGACCGCCTTGAAGCCAAGGGCGCGCCGCTGCCGGAAGATCGCCTGCACCAGGTCACCACCGACATGTAAATCATCGGCTTCAAGCCCGACTGGCGCGGACGCGCGGCAAACGAAAAAACCGCGCAAGGCGCGGTTTTTTCGTCAGACACCCAACACTTGCTAGATCAAGGACGCCGCGCCAGCGCCTCCACATCCTTGGCCTTGGGCAGCAGATCCTGCTTGGTCACCGCAAATGGCCCGATGCTCAGCATCGGCACGGCCACGATCACCGAGGAGATCACCACGATCACTGCGCCGATCATGTGCGTTTCGGCCAGGCCTTCCATCGACTCGCCGCCGTAGATGTACAGCGCCAATGCCGACAGGAAGAACATCACCGCGGTGATCACCGTGCGCGAGAGCGTCTGGTTGATCGAACGGTTGAGCACTTCCAGCGGCTCCACGCGCAAGGCACGGAAGTTTTCGCGCACACGGTCGAACACCACGATGATGTCGTTGATCGCAAAGCCCATCACCGACAACAGGCCTGCCAGCACGGTCAGGTCGAACTCGCGACCGGTCAGCGACACGAAGGCCACGGTGACCAGCAAATCGAACAACGCGGTCAGGCTGGCGACCACCGCGAACTTCCACTCGAAGCGGAACGCGATGTAGATCAAAAAGCCCACCAGCATGAACACCGTGGCATACACGCCGTTCAAAGCCAGATCCTTGCCGACCTGCGGGCCGACGAATTCGCCAGGCTGCACGGTGGCCGGATTCTCGTCGCTGGTCACCGCCTTGCGCACATCTTCGGCAACGGTGCGCGCGGCGTCGTCGCGATTGTTGTTCTGGCCATGCGGCTGCAGGCGAATCATGAGTTCATTGCCGCCGCGCGCGTTCTGCACCTGGGCGTTTTCGAAGCCGGCCTTGGACAGCTTTTCGCGTACCTGATCCACATCCACGGTCTTCTGGAACGAGGTCTGCACCAGCGTGCCACCGGTAAATTCCAGCGCGTAGTTGAAACCCTTGCCGACGATGATGCCGACCGAGGCGACTGCCAGCACCAGCATCAAGATCAGCACCGGCTTGCGCCAGCTCATGAAATCGATCTTGGTGTCGTTGGGAATCAGGTGAAGCGGAAAAATTTTCATTGAATCCAGCTCTTCATATTTACCCGCACGTGAATGTGCGGGCTGTTGCGAGGGACTCGCACTCATACGTGCGGGCTCTTGCGAGGGACTCGCATTAAATGGCGACGGACTTCAGCTTCTTGCGGCTGCCGTAGATCAGCACCGCCAGCGCGCGCGAGACCGTGATCGCGGTGAACATCGAAGCGAAAATACCGATCATCATGGTCAGCGCGAAGCCTTTCAGTGGACCGGTACCGAACGCGTACAAGGCCACCGCCACGATCAGGCCGGTGAGGTTGGCGTCGAGGATGGTGCCGCCGGCCTTTTCGTAACCGGCCGCGATCGCCGACTTGGCCGGTACGCCAAGCCGCAACTCTTCGCGGATACGCTCGTTGATCAGCACGTTGGCGTCCACCGACAGACCCACCGACAAGGCAAGGCCGGCAAAGCCCGGCAGCGTCATGGTGGCGCCGAACAGCGACATCACCGCCACCACGATCAGCAGGTTGAACAGCAGCGCCACCGAGGTGATCGCGCCGAACACGCGGTAGTAGATGGTGAAGAACACCAAGGTAAACAGGAACGAGTAGATCACTGCGGTGACACCGCGCTCCACGTTCTCCGCGCCCAGGCTCGGGCCGATCACGTATTCCTCGACGAAATCCATCGGCGCGGCCAGCGAGCCGGATTTCAGTATCTTGGCCAGGTTTTCGGCTTCGGTTTTTTCCAGACCGGTGGTCTGAAAGTTCTTGCCGAATACGCCGGCGATGCGGGTCGCCGGCAAGGCTTCTTCCTTGACCCGCACGCTACGCACTTCCTTGCCGTCGACCATGGTCACGGTGGGGATGCGCTCGATATACACCACCGACATCAGCTTGCCGACGTTGGCGCTGGTGTAGTCGAACATGCGTTGGCCGGCGACGTTATTGAGCGTCACCGCCACTGCCGGCATGCCGTTCTGATCGGTGCTGACCGACGCACTCACCATCTGGTCGCCGGTCACCAGCGCGCGCTTGTTGAGCAGCACCGGCGCGCCGGTATCGCGCACTCGGTAGACCTTGGCCTCCGGCGGGATGTTGCCGCTACGCACGGCATCGTCGGCATTCCCGTCGACCACGGCGCGGAATTCCAGCGAGGCGGTGGCACCGATCAGGCGCTTGGCTTCGGCGGTGTCCTGCAAACCGGGCAGTTCGACCACGATGCGGTCCTCGCCCTGGCGCTGGATGGTGGGCTCGGACACGCCCAGTGCGTTGACGCGGTTGCGCAAGGTGGTGAGGTTTTGCTCGATCGCACCGCTGGCGATCTGCTTGAGCTCGGCCTCCGGCACCTTGACTGCGATGTTCTGGCCGCTGACGTCGTAGGTCAGGGTCGGCTGCGACTTGGCCAGCGTCACGCGCGCGGCGTCGGTACTGGCGCCCTCGCCCAGGCTGACCTGGATGCTGTTGTCGGCGCGACGCTCCACCGAGCGATACGGGATACGCGCATCGCGCAAGGTGGTGCGGATGTCTTCGGCAAACCCGTCCAGGCGCTTTTCCAGCGCGGCCTTTTGATCGACCTGCATGGCGAAGTGCACACCGCCCACCAGGTCCAGACCCAGCACCATCGGCCGGCCACCCAGCTTGGCCAGCCAGTCCGGCACGGTGGAGGCCAGGTTCAGCGCCACGGTGTAGTTCTCGCCCAGCTGCTGACGCAACACGTCGTTGGCGTGGGTCTGCGCCTGCAGCGAGGGCAACCGCACCATCAGGCTGTCGCCTTCTTTTGTGATCGCCTTCGGCGTGATGCCGGCGCTCTTGAGCTCACCGTCGATGCGGCTGCGCAATGCGTCGTCGAGCTGCGCACCGCGGCTGGCGGTGATCTGCACGGACGGGTCCTTCTGGTACACGTTGGGCAGCGCATACAGCGCGCTGACGGCCAGTACCAGCAGAATCAGGAAATACTTCCAGCGAGGAAATTCGAGCATTGCGACAGTCCCGCGTGGCACCATCCCGGCGCCGCGCCTAGCAGTGAGAACAACTTCAAGCGACCGATACAACGTCGCCAATGGCCTTCGGATGGATACGGGCGGTACAGCGGAACCGGTAGGTCACAGCATTCGGTTCCACCTGGCGACTGCGCCTGCCTGACGGCGGCGCAGCCGTTTCAGGACGCGCTTAGCTCGCCGACTTCAGCGTGCCCTTCGGCAGTACGTGGCCCACGGCACTCTTCTGCACACGGATACGCACGTTGTCGGCCACTTCCACGCTGATGAAGTTGTCGCCGATGTCGGTGATCACGCCCGCCACGCCGCCGGAAGTGATCACTTCGTCGCCGCGCGCCAGCTTGTCCAGCAGCGCCTTATGCTCTTTCTGACGCTTCATCTGCGGGCGGATCATCAGGAAATACATCACGGCGATCAGGATGATCGGCAGCGCGAAGGTGGACAGGCCGCCCATCGGGCCGGGCGCCGGCGCGCCGCCAGCGGCCTGCGCCTGGGCAGCGGGGATCAGGAAATCGAGCAGATTCATTCAGTGCATCCTAGTTTGGTGCCAGCGCGCCCATGGGCCCGCTCGCTATTCAGGTACCGCCGGAGCGGAACAGCCGGGAATTATGCCACGCGGGTTCCACGCCGTCCGCGACAGGGCGCGGGCGGCCGGTCTCAGCTGGTTCCCCCCGGCAACGGCGGCGTGGTGGCGCCGCGTGCCGCATAGAAGGACCGCCGGAACTGCACAAAGGTTCCCGAGTCGATCGCCGCACGCATGTCGGCCATCAGTTTCTCGTAGTACCAGAGGTTGTGCAGGGTGCCCAGCATCGGCGCCAGCATCTCGTTGCAGCGGTCCAGATGGCGCAGATAGGCTCGCGTATAGCCGCTGCTGCAGGCATGGCAGCCACAGCCCGGCTCGATGGTGTCCAGGTCGCGCTCGTATTTGGCGTTGCGGATGCGCACGGTGCCGAACGAGGTGAAATAGTGGCCGTTGCGCGCATTGCGGGTGGGCATGACGCAGTCGAACATGTCCACCCCGCGGGCCACGCCTTCGACCAGATCCTCCGGGCGGCCGACGCCCATCAGGTAGCGCGGGCGCTCGGCCGGCAGGCGCGGATGCAGGTGTTCGAGCATGGCGTTGCGCTCGTGCTCGGGCTCGCCCACTGCCAGCCCGCCGATCGCATACCCATCGAAACCGATGGCGCGCAGGCCATCCAGCGAGCGGCTGCGCAGGTCCGGATGCACCCCGCCCTGTACGATGCCGAACAGCGCCGCATCGTTGCCCAGCCCATCGTGCGCATCGCGCGAGCGCTGCGCCCAGCGCAGGCTCAGCTCCATCGAGCGCCGCGCCACGTCTTCGGTGGCCGGATACGGCGTGCACTCGTCGAAGATCATCACGATGTCCGAATCGAGCACTTTTTGAATTTTCATGCTCTCTTCCGGCCCCAGGAACACCCGCGCGCCATCGGTCGGCGAGGAGAAGGTCACGCCCTGTTCGGTGATCTTGCGGCGATGCGCCAGCGAGAACACCTGGAACCCGCCGGAATCGGTGAGGATCGGCCCGTCCCAGCGCGCAAACCCGTGCAGCCCGCCGTGATCGCCGATCACCTCCAGGCCGGGGCGCAGATACAGATGGAAGGTGTTGCCCAGGATGATCTCCGCCCCCAGGGCGCGGATCTGCTCGGGCAGGATGCCCTTGACCGAACCATAGGTCCCGACCGGCATGAACGCAGGAGTCTGGACCGTGCCGCGTGGAAAGGTCAGGCGCCCACGTCGGGCATGCCCGTCGGTGGCTTGGAGTTGGAACTGGAGTCGGGACATTGCGGGGCCGGGATTTAGAATTTGGGATTCGGGATTGGCAAAAGCGAGAAGGCGGTGAGCGGAGGGCCGTTACGAATCCCCACTCCCGAATCCCCATTCCCTGCTCCACAACAACATCGCATCGCCGTACGAAAAGAAGCGATAGCGCTGCGCGATGGCGTGGTGATAGGCCTCGAAGATGCGCTCGCGGCCGGCGAAGGCGGAGACCATCATCATCAAGGTGCTTTCGGGTAGATGGAAGTTGGTGACCATCGCATCGACGCTGCGGATGCGGTAGCCGGGCAGGATGAAGATCTGGGTCTCGCCGGCGAACGGCTGCAATTCGCCTTCGGGCGCGGCCTCGGTGGTGCGCCAGGCGCTTTCCAGCGAGCGCACCACCGTCGTGCCCACCGCGATGACGCGGCCGCCGCGGGCACGCGTGCGGCGCACCTGTTCCACCAGCGCCGCGCCCACGTTGAGCCACTCCTTGTGCATCACGTGCTGGTCGAGCTTGTCCACCCGCACCGGCTGGAAGGTGCCGGCGCCCACATGCAAGGTGACGTGTCCGAACTCCACCCCGCGCTCGCGCAAGCGCGCCAGCAGCGGCTCGTCGAAATGCAGCCCGGCGGTGGGCGCGGCGACCGCGCCGACTTCGCGCGCGAACACGGTCTGATAGCGCTCGCGGTCTTCCACGCCCGGTTCGCGGCGGATATATGGCGGCAGCGGCAGGCGGCCAGCCTCCAGCAGCCAGTGCTCCAGCGGGGTCGGGATGTCGAAACGCAGCAGATAGAACTCGCCATCGCGGCCAAGCACCTCGGCCTGGCCGCCGGCATCGAGCGCGATCACGCTACCGGCCCTGGGCGACTTGCTGGCGCCGATCTGCACCCGTGCCTGACGCTCGCCAAGCAGGCGCTCGATCAGGATTTCCACCCGCCCGCCACTGGCCTTCTGCCCGAACAGGCGCGCCGGAATGACCCGGGTGTCGTTGAAGATCAACAGATCGCCGGGCTGCAGCAGCTCCGGCAGATCGCGCACCTGGCGGTCGGCCAGCGCCTGCGGCGGCGACGGCACCACCAGCAACCGGCTTGCCGCGCGCTCGGCCAGCGGCGCCTGGGCGATCAGTTCGTCGGGCAGGTCGTAATGGAAATCGGACTTCTTCAAGGCCGCAGGATTGGGTGACTGAGGAGCCGGTTAGTGTAACTGCGGCGGGATTGGAGATTCGGGATTGGGGATTCGCAACAGCAAGATCCGCGTGCAGGAACGGGTATGACACAAGCCGGCTCGCTTTTACGAATCCCCAATCCCCAATGCCGACTCCCGGCTCCTTCACCGCTCGAACTTCGTCGACAAAATGATCGACGTCATCGTGCGCTCCACCCCGTCGATGGCGCCGATGGCGTCGGTGAGTACGTCCATCTCGTTGACGCCGCCGACCACGCCCAGCGCGACCAGGTCGTAGGCACCGCTGACCGAGTGCAGCAGGCGCACTTCCGGGATATCGCGCAGCGCCTTCACCACGGCAGGCATCTTCTTGGGCAGCACGGTGATCAGGATGTGCGCGCGGATGCGGCCCTGCTCGTAGTCGTCATGCGTGCGCACGGTGTATCCGCTGATCACGCCGTCGCGCTCGAGCTTTTCAATGCGGCTTTGCACGGTCGTGCGCGAGAGCCCGAGCCGGCGCGCGATCTGGGCAGTGGAAGCGCGCGCGTCCTCGCGCAGCAGCGACAACAGGCGTTCGTCGGAGGGGGTGATCTTCACTATTGCGCATTCGTTTCGGCGATTCGCCGAAAATACCGCACTTCCTGACCAAATTCACGCTGCCAAACGCCGATCTTCTGCCGATAATAGAAAGGGAACGCCACCTTTGAAGGAGATGCGCCATGTCCGTCCTTGCCCCGCTCGCCCCGCTGCGTGCCCATGCCGGCCGCCGCCTGACCGAAGGCCTGGACGACGCGACCATCGCGCGCCTGGCCGCCAACCACCCTGACCTGCAGCACGCCATCCAGGCAGCCGCAGCCGAATACGCGCTGGTGCGCGACGACGCCGCCGACCTGCTAGACCTGGACGAAGAGGCGCAGATCGGCGCAGTGCAGGAAGGTTTCATCAATTTCTACGCCGACGATGCAGTGACGCCTTATGTGGCACTGGCCGCACGCGGGCCGTGGGTGGTCACACTCAAGGGCGCGGTGCTCTACGACGCCGGCGGCTACGGCATGCTCGGCTTCGGCCACACGCCGGCGGCGGTCCTCGAGGCCATGGCGCGCCCGCAGGTGATGGCCAATGTGATGACGCCCAGCCTGGCGCAGCGCCGGCTCGATCGCGCCCTGCGTGCCGAAATCGGCCACAGCCGCGGCGGCTGCCCGTTCGCACGCTTCATGTGTCTCAATTCCGGCTCCGAAGCGGTGGGCCTGGCCGCGCGTATCGTCGATACCAATGCCAAGCTGCACACCGACCCCGGCGCGCGTCACGCCGGCGCCACCATCAAGCGCCTGGTGGTCAAGGGCAGCTTCCATGGCCGCACCGATCGCCCGGGGCTGTATTCGGATTCCAGCCGCAAGACCTATACCAAGTACCTGGCCAGCTACCGCGACGAAGATTCGGTGATTGCGATCGCGCCGTACGACGTGGCCGCGTTGCAACGCGCCTTCGATGAAGCGGCGCGCAATCACTGGTTTATCGAAGCGGTGTTCCTGGAGCCGGTGATGGGCGAAGGCGACCCGGGGCGTGCGTTGCCGGCCGAGTTCTACGCCGCCGCGCGCGCCCTTACCCGTACCCATGGCAGCCTGTTGCTGGTCGATTCCATCCAGGCCGGGCTGCGCGCGCATGGCGTGCTCTCGGTGGTAGACTACCCCGGATTCGAGCAGCTCGACCCGCCGGATCTGGAAACCTACTCCAAGGCGCTCAACGCGGCCCAGTACCCGCTGTCGGTGCTGGCAGTGACCGAACACGCCGCGCAGGTGTATCGCAAGGGCACCTACGGCAACACCATGACCACCAACCCGCGCGCGCTCGATGTGGCCTGCGCCACGCTGGCGTTGTTCACGCCGCAGGTGCGCGAAAACATCCGCCTCCGCGGTGCGCAGGCGATTGCCAAACTGGAGGCGCTGCAGGCCGAACTCGGCGGCTTGATCACCAAGGTGCAAGGCACCGGCCTGCTGTTCTCCTGCGAACTGGCACTGCGATTCAAGTGCTACGGCGCCGGTTCCACCGAGGAGTGGCTGCGCCATCGCGGTATCAACGTGATCCACGGCGGCGAGAACTCGCTGCGCTTCACTCCGCACTTCGCGATGGACGAAGACGAGCTCGATCTGCTGGTCGGACTGATCGCACGTGCGCTCAAGGAAGGCCCACGTCAGGTGCAGGCCGAAGCGGCCTGAGTCGCTCCATGCGGCACGCCGGCGCGCATGTCGTCGGCGTGCTGCATGGGCAGGTGGTGAACTTTCCACCAGCCACACGCTGTGTAGCCTGGCAGGTTGAAGTGTGCCAGCGGCGGTGTCGCGTGGGATGTGCTGCGTTCAACTGAACTAAGGCAGCGCCATCAGCCACGGCGTTGCGTGCATCGCGTTGCTGATGTCGCGCAACACCTGCAACCTACGATGCGAAGCGAATTGAACTTGCAAGCTTGCGCGTGCATAAATCGCCTGCAACATGCAAGCGAATGAGCGCAATTCAGATTCGACCCGGGCAGGTCTTCCCAGGTCGATTCCGTCTCACCGCGTGCTGCCACTCAAATTGGCACCGCATTCAACTTGCGGCGCAGATAGTTGGTCAGGGCACGCCGCGGCGACTTGCCGCGCCACGATGCCCAGCACAGGTGCGAGCCGACCGCGATCTTGCCGCCACGATGGCCAAGCCCGAACCAGGTGCGATCCGGATAGAAAGCGTCGCGTGGCGGGAACAGGATGTCGGCGAACTGCACGCCATGCGCATTGTAGAAACGCGTCAGTCCACGCGGGCCCGAAATCATCGGAATCTCGCGATGGTCCTGCAGTGTTTCCGGGGCATGTACGGTAAAGATGTGCTCGATGAACGCGCGCCAGAACGGATGCCCGGGTTCGGAGCCGAACACGGCATTGCCGATCTTGAAGTCTTCCTGGCCCGGCGCACCTTCCTCGACGGGCAGCACGCAATGCTGCGACAGCAACTGCGCATCCAGTGGTCGTAGCAGTTTGTAGTCGGTGTCGAAGTAGAAGCCGCCATGCGCGTGCATGTACGCGCAGCGGGCGATGTCGGCTTTCATCACGCCGAAGCGGATCTGCTCGTAACGCGCGGCAAACTCGGGGAACGCACGCCGCATCAGTTGGGAGTTATCGGCATCGTCCCAGACGTAACAGGTCCATCCAGGCAACAGACGCTGCAAGCGATCGCAGATCCTGCGCTCTTCCCATAGCAACTGCTTGGTGGGTGCGGTCAGGTGAATCAGTTGGGGAATCATGGGGGACGACTCGGGCTGTGGGGAACCAAGCCGCCACCGCAGCGCCGCATTGATTCGGCTGCCTGGTTGCTGGCCCGGCCGCACCAACCGTAGTCGCACCATCGACGTGACATAAATCGCACTACATGATGATCAACCGTACCTTCATAGAAATAATCTATGCGGATGCGAAGTTTTGAAACAATGCGCAAATGCAAGCGGAATCCCGATTAAACCGCCTGCTGTCTTGTCATATTCAAGACGGTGGTGGTGCAAGTCGAAGAAGCCAGCAACGAACACGTAACCACGTATGTGCAGCTTGCAGATAGTTCGCGTACTGCTGGCTCCGCCCAGCAGCACGGCATTGCTGGGCAGGCTGTTGGCCGCCCTCGCTCATTCCCAGCATCGATCCGCACGCCCCTTGAGCGTTGCATTACGCGGACAATTGCGTGGCGCGATGCGCCCCGCCTCGCGTTCGATCAAGCGCTTGCCGCCGTTGCTGTCGCGTTGCAGTTCGAACGCGTCGTAGAGACGGCCGGTGGCAGTACGCGACTCGTAGACCAAATGCTGTTGGTCGAGACGTAACATTTGTTAAAGCTGGGTATCTTCGCCCACTGGGCGCATGATGGTGCGCGCCATGTCCGACAGGCGGTACTGCTTGGGCCCGGCGACCGAAACCACGAAGACCGGTGTCGCCTGCCCGGCCGCATCGCCGCGCAGACCATAGGTATGGTCGTGGCCCTGCAACACCAGATCCACCTTGTGGCGGCGGATCACCGGCAGCACCTGTTCGACCAACTTTTCGTTTTCGCGAGCGGCGAGCGGCGAAAAGAATGGCTGATGGATCAGCATGATCGACCAGGGATGCGGATTGTCGCCCAGCACCTTGTCCAGCCACTGCGCCTGCGCGGGGCCGGTACCCAGATCCAGCGCCGAGGTGCCATCGAGCACGGCGACGCGCACGCCCTGGTAGTCGAACCCATAGCTGGTGCGCGCGGTGGCCGAAGGTCCGTTGCGCGGCAATGCAAAGGTCACCGGCCAATGACTGCCGAGCACGCGGGTTGCCTGCGGCGTGTCTTCGCCCTCTTCGTGATATTCATGGTTACCCGGCGCCGGCGCCACTGCAGTGCCTTCCAGCAGCCAGCGCCCGGCCTCGAACCACTCGGCCCACTCAATTGTCGTCCTGGCCGTCCTTGCCGCTGACCAGGTCGCCAGCAAATAACGCCAGCCGCGCGTCCGGCGCCGAGCGCCAGGCCTGGCGGATCACCCGCGAGACCAGACTGAGGTTCTTGTTCTGGGTATCGCCGAAATACAGCAAGGTCAGCGGCGTGGTGGCTGTGGCAGCCGTGCGGAAGTGATTCCACGCGCCCCAGATCCCCTGCCCCTGCACGCGGTAGGCGTACATCATGTCCGGCTGCAGCCCGTCCACATCGGCGCGATGGTGATGCGAGCTGCCGTTTTCACTCGCGAGCGTCAGCGTGCTGGACCGAATGCGTCGAGGCGAACCCACATCCGGCGAATCGCCGGCGAACACCAGTTCCAGCCAGGGCCTCTCGACGGCTGGCATCGGTGCGCCACGCCACCGCAAACCCGGTGGCGGCGTCCTGCGTCGGGGTGGCGACGATGCGGTCCGGGAAGCCGTCGGCAACGTAATGGGTAGAGCCCGCCGGCACCTGCGTATTGGGCTCGGCAGTACGGTCGGCAGCCGATGCGGGAACGCTCATGGGTGCGAAGGCTGCCAGCAGCAACGCAGAGACCGCTACGCGCGCAGCCATCAGGGTGTGCACTCTTTCAGGCGCAATGTAATCGTGATATCGCGCCAATCGAACGCGGCCACTGCCTGGTCGTCATGCAACGCATAGAACACGCCACCCGGAAAGCGCGCATCGCCGCGTTGATCCAGCCACACGCCATCGGTATTGGCGGTCACACGGCCGGCAAAGGCGTCGACATACGCCAGCGTCTTGCGATCGAACACCTGGAACACGCTGCGGTCCTTGAACTGATCGGTGGCGATCCAGTAGCCGCTACCATCGCTGCACGCAAACAGGCTGATGCCCTCGGCCTGCGCCTTGAACAGCCCGGCGCCGACGTTGCGGCCGCGATACCGCCCGTCCATGCCGTACTCGCGCAACTGCGTACCCACGGCCACGTCTTCTTCGGCAATCATCAGCCGCGCATTGGCTTCATCGCCGAACACCGATTCGGCAATCCGCACCGCACCCGCTTCGCTGGTGTCGCCAAAACTCTGCGTCAGGCGTGCCTGCCAGCCTTGCCCTGCGGAATTGAGCTGATAACGCCGAAAGCGCTGGCCAAGGTCGGCCAGCGGCGGCGGCAGATCCTTGTTGGCCGACGACATGTAGTTGTCGCTGACCACCACCTCGTAGCCGCCATCGTGCTTGCGCACCCACAGGCCGTAGGGCTCGCGCAATTCGCTCTGGCCGAACGCCTTCACCGGCGTGAGATCGGGTAACGTGAAGACCTGCACGCGCCGGTTGTCGCGCTCCACCACGAATACCAGGTTATCGACCACCGAGATGCCATTGGGCCGGTCGAGTTTGCCCAGCGCCTTGCCTTTGCCACCGACCACGCGCAGCCGCTTGCCGCTGTCGCCGTCGAACACCACCAGCGCATGCGTGCCCTTGGCCGTGGCGATCACCCAACGGCGGCCATCCGGTGCCATCCAGCTGGCCGGCGAATCCAGGTTGTCCGATGGCGTCAGCGCGGTGATGAAGGCTTCCGGCACCACTTCGTGCGTAACCCTGGCCTGACTGAGCAAAGGATCTTTCAGCAGCGCTTCGTCGGCTTCGCGGCCGGCCGGGGCGCTGGCGCAACCGACCAATGCGGCGGCGGCGGACAGCAGCGTGATCAGCACAACGGTGCGCGGTGCGATCACAGCGCCACCTTCAGGCCAAGCGCATAGGTACGGCCGTACTCTTCATTTTGCAGGATGCGCGAGCGGATGCCCTGATACAGCTCCAACGGCTCATCCAGCAGGTTCTGCGCTTCCAGATACAGGCTGACGTGGCTGTTGAATTGATAGTTCATGCTGAAATCCAGCTGCGTGTGTGGGGCAACGTAGATATCGTACGCACGGCTCTGCCCGATGGTGTCCAGATATTGGCTGCGATACACCGCCGCCACGCGTGCACTGAACCCGTATTTCTCGTAGCCCAGGTGGCCGCTGTAGATGCGCTTGGACGAACGCGGCAAGGTGAAGTCATCGCCGGCACGATTTTCCAGGCCGGGATTGAAATCGCTGTCCAGCACCGTGGCGCTGGCACCAACCAGAAAGCCATTCCAGCCCTCGGGCAGGAAGTCCAGGGTCTGCTGCCAATTGAATTCCGCGCCGCGCACCTTTGCGGTGTCGCCATTGATCGAGCGCGTAACCTGCAGGCCCGGAAATTCCGCATCATTGGTGTTGATGGTCTGCACGATGTAGTCGTCGATCGACTTGTGGAACACACCCAGCGAAATTACGCCGGTACTGCCGATGTATTTTTCGAACGACAGGTCCAGATTCTGCGAGCGGTACGGATCGAGATCGGGGTTACCCAGACTCACCTCGTTATCGCCACGGTGGATGCTCACGCGCGGCGACACATCGCCGAACGCCGGGCGCGCCATGGTCTTGTTGGCCGCAAAGCGCAGTACCCAGTCATTGCCGCTGTCGTAACGCAGATGCAGGCCGGGCAGCACGTTGGTGTAGCTGCTGGACGCCTCGCGCGGCGTCACCGTGGCGGTGCGGCCATTGGCTGCCACGTCCACCTGGTTGCCGGTGGCATTGAACTGGGTATTTTCCACACGCACGCCGGCAATCATGCGCAGCGCGCCGATGTCCCAGGTGCCCATCGCATAGGTGGCGAAGACATCTTCGGTGGCCGTGTAATCGTCCTGCAGCGAGGTCTGCAGATTGCCGCCCACATCTTGCGGGCGTGCACTGTACAGATCGCCGGAAGTATTCCAGTAGCGGCGCATGCCGTCCGAACTGATGCTCTGGCCCAAGGTCCCGCCACGGTGTTCGGGCGCGGCGGTGGTCCAGTCGCTCAGGTCGATGGCCGGCCCACGACGCAGCTCGCTTTCGTCCACGTTGACCCCGCGCTCGCGCCAGCGGCCGAGCACGCCCATCTTCAGGCTGGAATGCTCGCCATCGAAGCGCACATTGATCTGCGCGCTGCGCTCGCTGTCGTCCACCTGCGTGGGCGCAATCACGAAGCGGTCGAACACGAAATCATCGTTGCGCTGCCAGCCGTTGTCGGAGAAACCCAGCTTCGGAATGCCACTGCGCTGATCCACCGTGACGGCCAGATCGTCGCCATCGTAGTTGAAGCGCGCTTCCTTTTCATCGTTCACGCGCTCGCGGGTCTTGGTGTAGCCCAGCTTGTAATCCACGGTGGCAGCGCTCAGGCGGTTTTCGCCACCCACACGCTCAATGCCATGGTGTCTTCCTTCTTGGTGCGGTAACGCACGCGCTTGGAAATGCTGTCGGCCGGCAAGTCGGCCACGTTGTAGGTGCCGTCGCCATTGGCACTGACTTGGCCATCGCTCAAACCGAAGATGGTGCGCTGACGCGTTTCGGCATCGTCGAAGCGGCTGTAGAGCGTGCGCAGGTAGTAGCGGTTATCCGCGTACGGGCGCCAGTCCAGATTAAGGTTCGCGCCCATGCGGGTGCGTTCGATGAAGTATTTGCGGCGTTGCACTTCGCCGGCGAACAGATCGTCGTCGGCGCCACCGTCAAAGGTGTCGTAGGCCACCTCTGTATTGTCCGATTCGAACTCGCGATCCTGATAGTTTACACCCATTGCCACCCCGAAGGTGCCATTGAAGATGTCGCTGTAGTTGAACGCACCCTTCGGGCTGGTCTTGCCCGACAGCGATTGGTGGCTGGCTTCGATGGAGCCGCGCAAGGTGCGCCCGTCGCGATCGAAGGCGGAGGTGGATTCCACCTGGATCGCGCCGCCGATGGAGTCGCCCGGCATGTCCGGGGTCGGCGACTTGACCACCTTCAGGCGCTCGGTGGAATCGGAAGGAATCACATCCAGCGGTGCCGAGCGCGTGCCGTCTTCCGGCGTGCCCATGGTCATGCCGTCGATGGTGACGCTGTTGAGCGACGAATCCAGGCCGCGGATGACGACAAAACGGCCTTCGCCCTGGTCGCGCGTGACGCTGACGCCGGGCAGGCGCTGCAAGGATTCTGCAACATTCTTGTCCGGGTAACGTCCCATCGCATCGGAGGCAACGGCGTCCTGGATGGCATCGGAGGCGCGCTTGAGATCCACTGCGCGCTCCTGCGCTTCCAACTACGGGCGCACTTTCAGCCGCTCCAGGTCGATTGCCGCAGCGCTGGCAGCGCCGCCGGTGGCCGCACCCTCGGCCGCGTGCGCCAGCGGACTCTACGTGGCCGCAGCCAGCGTTAGCGTGATCGCCAGGCAGAGCGGAGTCTTGTTCAACACGGGCGCTTCCCCAATCGGCTAAGAATGGGTGGGCACACCATGTCTACGCCGTTTCACTGACATGACCTATGCATCGGCGATCACATCCGAAGTGTGGCGACACACCGCGCGGCTGCGGCACACTGTGCCCCTCCCCCGCCTGCCGCTGCCCATGAAAATCGTCGAAGTCCGCCACCCCCTCGTCCAGCACAAGATCGGCCTGCTGCGCGATGCCGCCTTGAGCACCAAGGGATTCCGCGAACTGATCACCGAACTGGGCACGCTGCTGGCCTACGAGGCCACCGCCGATCTGGACACCGAATCGCATACCCAGCCGGGCTGGGCGGGCCCGGTGACGGTGCAACGCATTGCCGGCGCCAAGGTCACCTTGGTACCGATCCTGCGCGCCGGCCTGGGCATGCTGCCCGGCGTGCTGGCGCTGATTCCTACCGCACGGGTGAGCGTGGTCGGTCTGCAGCGCGATGAAGAGACCCTGCAACCGGTGCCCTATTTCGAACGCCTCACTGGCCGCCTGGAAGAACGCGACGCACTGATCCTGGATCCGATGCTGGCCACCGGCGGCACTTTGATCGCCACCATCGACATGCTCAAGCGCGCAGGCGCGCGGCGCATCAAAGGCATCTTCCTGGTCGCTGCGCCGGAAGGCCTGAAGGCGCTGGAAGCGGTGCATCCGGATGTCGAGGTCTATACCGCGGCCATCGACGACCACCTCAACGACAAGGGCTACATCCTGCCCGGCCTGGGCGACGCAGGCGATCGGATTTTTGGTACGCGGATGGAGTGAGCGCATCCACCGAGGTGCGCTGGGGGAAGGTGATGCGGTGCTCGGCACTCAAGCCCCTCTCCTGCGGGGTGACAAGGCACCGCTTGCGCGCCATTGGCGCGCGTGCCTTGGAGCGCCCGCGCCGCAAGCGGGGGTTGGGGTGAGGGGTTGGTGAGGTACGGCCAGCGACGTTGTCGGCGATTCCCTTCTGACGCAGCGTAGCGACGCGTTTGTCTTGTCAGGCAGCGGCAGTTCGCTGAGGCGCCCCTCGTTCGGCGCCATGCGCCACCTTCTCCCGACGGGAGAAGGAACAGCCGCGGCATCGGCTTGATAAGCGACGCCTCAGTGCGTCGACGCCTCGATCGCCGCGCTCACATACACCAGCGGCGCATTCCAGTTGATCGCCACTTCATTGGTGGAGTAGCTGCAGAAGTTGTCCAGGTACGACAATGCCGGCCGTTTGGAGGGATACGGCACCTTGCACTCCTTGGCATCCTGTTGCCCCGGCTGCGGGCCGCCGACCAGCCAACCCGGCACTGGCGCTTCGATGCCATCGGCCTCGGAGGGGCGGTGATGGATATGCATCGGGGTGCGCTTGCCTATCCCGGTCACGAACGACAGCCCCAGCGGATTGCGGCCCAGGATGTAGTCCAGCTGCGATTGCGCCGCATCGAGAAATTGCCGCTGCTGGGTCAGCCGGTAGCCCTGTAGCAGCATCATCGCGCGGTTGAGCACCCCTGCATTGCTGCCCCACACGAAATCGCCGTCGTTCATTGCCAGCCGCCATGCCGATGATTGCCAGGTGTCGGCCAACCGCTGTGCCAGGCCGGTGATCTCACGTTCGATCCGCGCGCGATCGGCATGCGGCGTGAGTTGGTCGCGATGCCCGGCCAACGACATCCAGGCCAGCCCACCGACATTGCCCCACGACGGCACGGTGGCCGGCACGTTGCGCGCGATCATCGCGTCGTAGAACCCGTCCTCGCGGGTGGCGATGTACAACTCGGCCGCCGCCCAGGCGAATTCGTCATCCAGGTGTGCATCGTCGTAACCGCCGGTGCGCACGTCGCTGGGCTGGTGGTAGATCACATCCGGATGCTGCTTTGCCCATGCCCACGCAGCCCGCGATGCTTTCAACATGCGCGCAGACAGACCTGGATACTGCGTCTGGAATGGCGTATACACGCGACTGGCCACGGCCATCACGGCGGCGAAGTCCAAGGTCGCGGCAGTCGTCTTCATCACCACGTAGCGTGGCTGCTTGGCCTGATCGGGCATCACCAAGCCATCGAACTGCTTGTCGGTGAGCTTGTGGTACACGCCGCCATCGGCCGGGTCCTGCATGGCGAGCATCCAGTCCAGATTCCACCCGGCCTCCTGCAGGAGGCCGGGCACGCCGGGCGCATCGTCGGGAATGGTCAGCGGCTTGGACTTGAAGAACGCCGGATACTGCTCGTAGGCCGCCAGCAGGGTGTAAGTGCTGATGCCGGAATTGACGATGTACTTGTTGTAGTCGCCCGCGTCGTACCAGCCTTTGGGCGCGCTGATCACGCTATCGGTTGGGCGCGTCGCAGACGCTGCGGACGGATGGATGCGCACCTGCGTATCCAGGTGCCCGGCCGCGCGCGCATAGCGCCCGGCGTAGCGTGCAGGCAGCGCGGTGCTGGCACGATTGAAGTAGAACGCCTTCAACGCAGCATCGACCAAGGGCTGATACGCGTGCGCGTTGATGGCGAAGATCTCCGATGCCGGCAGCCCGTCGACCTTCAACCGATAGGTCCCGGCCGCCCGTAGCCCGGAAAACTCCGCCACCCGCGCCTGCTGACCGGCCGGCGACCACATCGCGGCCGGCTGCAGGGTTCCCTGCAACACGCTGCGCCCCTGTGCATCTTCGACCGTGAAGCGGTCAGAACGGTGCGCGGCGTCCTGCTGCGGCAGCCCGACGATGGCCAGTTTTGCCGAGCCCGGCAGATAGCCCACCTGGTTGATGTGGATGGCATCGCTGGCCGCCACGGCCTCCTGCCTGCCGGTCGTCTCCGCAGCGCAGGCGAGCACGGGCGAGACGATCATCAGGCTGGTGAGCAGAGTCTTGAAGATAGTCATGTCACGATGGTCGCCGCATTATCTTGCAGCGACAAGTTCAATGCCGGCATAGCCGATGCGTCAATTCGCATCGCTGCAATGATGCGCTCGTTGCGCGGATCGCCTCGCACGCAGCCATGCCGCGCGCATCATCACTGCATGCCAGCGATCGACCGCCTGCCCGGCCGGCGGCAAACGCGCCAACCTAAGGCAACCACGGTCGCATTGCACCTGCGGCGATTGATCGAAACCACACACAACGCCCGGCCGCGTTACTGGCTACCGGGCGTCGATGCAATGGGTTTCATACCTCAGCGTGCCGCCGCGTCCAATTGCACTTGCGCCTTGCCCACCGGGTTGCGCGGGTCGCTGCCGCCGCTGAGCACGTTGCTGCGCTTGTCCCACTCCACCGTTTGCAGGTTGCCCCACACATGGCTGGAGCCACGGCCGCCTTCGGCGGTGTCGCCGGGCAGTTTCAGTGCATGCCCCATCGCTTGCAGGCCCTTGGCGGTCTGCGCCGAAAACGCGTCGGTCTCGGCGTCGATCACGTCCGGCAGCCACTGGTGGTGATACCGCGGCAGCGCACTGACCGCCTGCGCATCCAGGCCGGCGTCGTAGCCGAGGATCCCCAGCAGCACCATGGTGATGATGCGGCTGCCGCCGGGGGTGCCAAGCACGATCGCCTTGTCGGCCGATTCCATGAAGGTGGGCGTCATCGAGCTGAGCATGCGCTTGCCCGGCTTGGGCGCATTGGTGGCATAGCCCATCACGCCGAAGGCATTCGGCGTGCCGGGCTTGAGCGCAAAGTCGTCCATCTCGTTGTTGAGCAGCACGCCGGTGCCCTTGGGAATCAGGCCCGAGCCGTACAGCAGGTTCACCGTCTGGGTGGCGCCGACGCGGTTGCCCTCGCCATCGATGATGGAAAAGTGCGTGGTCTCGTCGTCTTCCAGCGGCGTGGGATTGCCCGACAGCAGATCGCTGGGGGTCGCCTTGTCCGGGTTGATGGTGGCACGCAGGCCTTGCGCGTAATCCTTGCTGGTCAGCACGCGCTGCGGCAGGTCCACGAAGTCGGGGTCGCCCAGGAAGAAGGTGCGGTCGCGGTAGGCGCGGCGCATCGACTCCACCACCAGATGGGTGCGATGCACGTCATCGAGCGTGTTCAAGTCCCAGCCTTCCAGAATCTGCAGCATCGCCGCCAGCGCAATACCGCCGGACGAGGGCGGCGGCGCCGTGGTGATCTTCCAGCCGCGGTAGTCGAACTGGATCGGCGCGCGTTCCTTGACCCGATAGCCGGCCAGCTCGGCCGCGCTCCACTGGCCGCCGGCCTGCTTCACGCCAGCCAGCAGCTTCCTGGCAGTTTCACCCTTGTAGAAGCCGTCAAACCCCTTGTCGCCGAGCAGCTGCAGCGTGTGCGCCAGCTCCGGCTGCTTGAAGATCTCGCCTTCGGCGATGGGCTTGCCGCCGCGCAGATACACCTCGCGCGTGCCGGGGTAACGCTCCATCACCTCGCGCCGCGAGGCATAGCCCTTGGCCATGCGCGCGTACACCGGAAAGCCCTCGCTAGCGATGCGGACCGAGGGCGCCAGCGACTGCTTCAGCGGCAGGCGACCGTGCTTGGCAGCCAGTTCCACCAGCGCCGCCGGCAACCCCGGAATGCCCGCCGACCACGGGCCGTTGATCGAACGATCGCGGTCCAGCTCGCCTTTCTTGTCGAGAAATTGTGCCTCGGTGGCCGACGCTGGCGCGGTTTCGCGCGCGTCCAGCATCACGTCCTTGCCGGTCTTGGCGTCGTGCAGCAGGAAGAAACCGCCGCCACCCAGCCCCGAGCTGATCGGCTCGACCACCGCCAGCGTGGACGACACCGCCACCGCGGCATCGAACGCATTGCCGTCTTCGCGCAGGATCTGCAGGCCGGCATCGGTGGCCAGCGCATGACCGCTGGCGATCGCCGCGCCGGGCGGATGCGCGCCAACCGCTGCGGTGGTGGCCGTCGCCGGCTTGGCGGCATCGGCGCACCAGGCCGCCGGCGCCAGCACAAAGGCCAGCAGCAACACGCCGCGCGAAGAAAAACGTCGCGAAAAAGTGCTCACGGGGCGGGAGGCTCCTGTTCGTACAGTTCGGGATGATCGCGCTGCAACTGCATCAGCTTGGCCAGCAACTGATCATGGGTTTCCGGAATGGCCGGATCCGGGTCGATGCATTCGACCGGACACACCACCACGCATTGCGCTTCGTCGAAATGGCCCACGCACTCGGTGCAGCGTGCCGGATCGATGACGTAGATGGTTTCGCCCATCGAGATGGCCTGATTCGGACACGCCGGCTCGCAGACGTCGCAGTTGACGCAGAGCTCGTTGATTTTCAGGGACATATCGGCACTACGATGCGACGCGACGCAGCGCGCTGCAACCGCGCGCGCTGGAACGCAATGTGCTGCTGCAGCCGAGCGCAGCTGGCGTGGAGCGGCAGGTGGACAACGCCGTGGGCGCTCTGTCGGACACCGGCATGACACGGCCGGCGCCGGTGGAGTGCGAATTGCGCAGCATGGTGCATTCCCAGGCTGCGGCCGGATGCGCCCTCCCGCGCATCCGGCCTGGTACGGCATTACTTGGCTTCAACGAAGATGTATTCCGCGCCCTTGGGCTGGACGATGGGCTGCACACGTGCGTTGTCGGCAGCGTTGCCGATGAACAGCACGCGCACACCCTTCATCGAGTCCGGTGCCACGTCCTTGAACGCTGCATCGATCAGGTCGGCCATCTTGCTGGACGCCGACGAACCGAAGGCCAGCATGTTGCCCGGCTGCACGCCGCGAGCCAGTGCGGTCTTGACGCTTTCCAGCTGACGCTCGTAGCTGCCGGCAAATTCGGCATCGGACTCCGGCGGCAAGTAGTACAGGAACGGGCTGTTGGTGGTGGTGCCCGGGTTCTGGCCGACCACTTCCTGCAGGTACTTTTTCCAGCCAGCGTTGTCGTCCTTGGCCGGTGCGGTCAACGGGGCCGGTGCGGCGGCAGCGGTTGGTGCCGGCTCTTCCTTCTTGCAGGCGGTGACCGCCAGAGCGGCGATCGAAGCGAGCGCCAGAGCGCGCATGGTGTGTTTCATGAAACTCCTCCCTTTGAAATGCGTGTGGTGATGTAACGGCAGATGATCAGGCCTGCGCGCGGGACTGCCGCACCTGCCGCAAGGCCTCGACAACCGATGCCGGCACGAAGCCGGACACATCCCCGCCCAGCCGCGCGATTTCGCGCACCAGCGAGGACGAGATGAAGCTGTATTGCTCGGCCGGGGTGAGAAACAGCGTTTCCACCTCCGGGATCAGATGGCGGTTCATGCTAGCCATCTGGAATTCGTATTCGAAGTCGGACACCGCACGCAGGCCGCGCAGCAGCACGCCGGCGCCCATCTCGCGCACGAAATGGGCAAGCAGGGTATCGAAGCCGCGCACTTCCACATTGGTATGCGCCACCAGCGCTTCCTGGGCCAGCGCCACGCGGCGCTCCAGCGACAACGCCGGGCCCTTGGAGGGGCTGTAGGCCACGCCCACCACCACGCGCTCGAACAACGGCGCAGCACGATTCACCAGGTCGATATGCCCATTGGTGATCGGGTCGAAGGTACCGGGATAGACGGCGGTGCGGCTATTGGCAACGCTCATACGGAAACTACCGGGGTCGGATCGCTCTTCAGTGTAGCAGTGGCCCGGCGGTACAGCGCATAGCGCACCTGCCGGGTGGCGCCCTCGCGGTGCAGGTGCCACCCGGCCGGTAGCAGTGGCGGCGCTTGGGCGGGCGCTTCCAGGTAGAGCCAGGCGTTGGCGGCCACATGCGCTGGCAGATGCTCCAGCACAGCCGGCCACAGGCCAGCGGCGAACGGCGGGTCGACGAACACGATATCGGCCAACGCTGCGGGCGCAAGCTCCAGACAGCGCACGGCATCTTCCTGCAGCACCTGCACCTGGGTGGCGGCGTCGAGCCGGGTCACGTGCTCGCGCAGCCGCTGGACCAGGCCGGGGTCGCGTTCGATCAGGGTGGCATGCGCAGCGCCGCGCGACACTGCCTCCAGGCCCAGCGCGCCCGAGCCGGCGAACAGATCCAGCACGCGCGCGCCGGGCAGGCGCGGCATCAGCCAGTTGAATACCGTTTCGCGCACGCGGTCGCTACTGGGGCGCAGGCCGGGCAGATCCGACACTGCCAGCCTGGTATTGCGCCAGCGCCCGCCGACGATGCGCACCTGCCCTTCCGTGCCACGTGGCGCCGGCCGCGGCGGGCGGCTCATCGCCATGCACCTGTCGATGGCGGGCGGGTGCAGCACGGCAGCAGCGGAGTTGGCGACATGGCTCAAGGCAAAACGGATGGCCGGCCATGATACCGCCACCATCGCCGCTGCCGCCCTACTCCGCCCCAGCCGCCGCGCGCGGCACATTCGCGCAGGCCCGCCTTGAAAAAAGCGGCGGACGGCCGCATCCCCCAGGCCATCGGCCGCGTTGCGGCCTGGACCACCACGGAGCACGACCCCAATGACCGTTAAAACCGATAAGCAGACGCTCGGCTTCCAGACCGAGGTCAAGCAGCTGCTGCAGCTGATGATCCATTCGTTGTACTCGAACAAGGAAATCTTCCTGCGCGAGCTGGTCTCCAATGCCGCCGATGCCGCCGACAAGCTGCGCTTCGAAGCCTTGGTCAGGCCCGAGCTGCTGGAAGGCGGCGGCGAGCTGCGCATCCGCGTCGACTACGACAAGGACGCGCACACCGTCACCATCGACGACAACGGCATCGGCATGAGCCGCGAGGATGCGGTCTCGCACCTGGGCACCATCGCCAAGTCCGGCACTGCCGATTTCCTCAAGCACCTGAGCGGCGACCAGAAGAAGGACGCCAACCTCATCGGCCAGTTCGGCGTGGGTTTCTATAGCGCCTTCATCGTCGCCGACCAGGTGGACGTGTACTCGCGCCGCGCCGGCCTGCCTGCCAACGAGGGCGTGCATTGGTCCTCGCGCGGCGAAGGCGAATTCGAAATCGCCAGCGTCGACAAGCCCGAGCGTGGCACGCGCATCGTGCTGCACCTGAAGGATGGCGAGGACAACTTCGCCGATGGCTGGACGCTGCGCGGCATCCTCAAGAAATACTCCGACCACATCGGCCTGCCGATCGAAATGCGCAAGGAGCATTACGGCGATGAGGCCGACAAGCCGGCAGAGCCCGAATGGGAAGCGGTCAACCGCGCCAGCGCGCTGTGGACGCGCCCCAAGTCCGAGATCAAGGACGAGGAGTATCAGGAGTTCTACAAGCACATCGCCCATGACGCGGACAACCCGCTGGCGTGGAGCCACAACAAGGTCGAAGGCAAGCTGGAATACACCTCGCTGCTGTTCGTGCCCGGGCGCGCCCCGTTCGACCTGTACCACCGCGATTCGGCCAAGGGCCTGAAGCTGTACGTGCAGCGCGTTTTCATCATGGACCAGGCCGAGCAGTTCCTGCCGCTGTACCTGCGCTTCATCAAGGGCGTGGTGGATTCGTCGGACCTGTCGCTCAACGTTTCGCGTGAGATCCTGCAGTCCGGCCCGGTGGTCGATTCGATGAAGTCGGCGCTGACCAAGCGCTCGCTGGACATGCTGGAAAAGCTGGCCAAGGACAAGCCGGACGACTACGCCACCTTCTGGCGCAACTTCGGCCAGGCGCTGAAGGAAGGCCCGGCCGAGGATTATGCAAACCGCGAAAAGATCGCCGGCCTGCTGCGCTTCTCCTCCACGCATGACACCACCGGCGCGCAGAGCGTGGGCCTGGCCGATTACGTGAGCCGTTTGGCCGAAGGCCAGGACAAGCTGTATTACCTCACCGGCGAGAGCTACGCGCAGATCAAGGACAGCCCGCATCTGGAGGTGTTCCGCAAGAAGGGCATCGAAGTGCTGCTGCTCACCGACCGCATCGACGAATGGCTGATGAGCTACCTCACCGAATTCGACGGCAAGTCGTTCGTGGACGTAGCCCGCGGCGACCTGGACCTGGGCAAGCTGGATTCGGAAGAAGACAAGAAGGCGCAGGAAGAAGTTGCCAAATCCAAGGAAGGTCTTGCCTCGCGCATCAAGGCCGCGCTGGGCGACGACGTGGCCGAAGTACGCGTCTCGCACCGCCTGACCGATTCCCCCGCGATTTTGGCGATCCGCCAGGGCGACCTGGGCCTGCAGATGCGCCAGCTGCTGGAAGCCAGCGGCCAGGCCGTGCCGGAAAGCAAGCCGGTGTTCGAATTCAACCCCACCCACCCGCTGATCGAGAAGCTGGATGCGGAAGCCGACATGGACCGCTTCGGTGACCTGAGCCGGGTGTTGTTCGATCAGGCGGCGCTGGCGGCGGGCGATAGCCTCAAGGATCCGGCCGGGTATGTGCGGCGTTTGAATAAGTTGTTGTTGGAGTTGTCGGCGTAAGCACCATCCGTTGGACGTGATACGAGGCCGGCTGATTGCCGGCCTTTTTAATTTAAAAATTTCGTGCTACCTTACGCCTCGATGATGAGCGGCGCCACTGCATTATTTCTTTATGTGCTAAAATTATTTTTAGCAATCAACGCGCTTTTAGCCATAAATAATTAACCCCTGTTCGCCGGCACTTTTATTCACAACTTTTATGCGCCGCAGCAAGAGGATGTAAATTTAACTATACATCCCCTGCCAAAATGCCATATATCACTTACAGCAATCGAATGCTCAATAATTCCCAAAGGAACTGGATTGTGAAAATTAAAGCCAACCTTTTCATCCTCGTGCTTTCCCTCATTCTAATTAATACGTCAATCCCTGATGCACAGGCTCAAATGCCCGGCGAATACTGTTATCGCGCCTGCTTCGGGTCACTTCAAGAGGCCGAAAATGAGATGCGCTCAGCGCTTTCTTACGGCGCGTACTTAACAAAAGATAAGACGATAGTAACAGAAGGAGATTCCGAGACGCCGGCTTATCAAATCCAGTACCGCGTCGAACGGCAGCCACCGAGCCAGATGAGCGCTCCCGGCTATCTTGTAGGGGGTCACGGAAGCAACGATACGGGGTGTGCAGCTAATAATGATCCATTTCTTAAAGACTACTGTACCAATGAAGATGAAGTGATTCAAAACCTGATGACCTATGTGCGGACATCTCTCCCGGATTGCACAATATCATCAGAACGTGTGGAGGGAGCTTACGGCGAACCTTACGTCCAAAGCATTCCGCATTATGAAGGCAAGGGATACCTCTCCTTTGATGCACCGGGAGGAAAATGGCTGAAATACAATCTATCTTGCCCCGGATGGAGCGATCCAAGCCCTAGCCCTCAACAGAGAATGCTTGTAAAGCGGCAAATCTACTCCTGCCCTGCAGGGCTTTACCCTGTAAACGCCTTTAACCCGGCTTACAATTTCACAGGCAACCCAGGCGCTACCGCTGACTACCCATTTCTATAATGGCGATACGCCCATCATTTATGCAAAGGGTATCGATCAAACCAAATCGTGCCCTGCCAATCAAAACCCGTGCCTTCCCGCAACAGGCGATAAGTTTAGAAAAGAGAATGATTTAGTATTTACGGGAAAACCTTTCCAACGATTTTATCATTCATTACAGCAACTCCAGGCAGATCAAGGAATGGCGCCTGGCTGGAGCCATTCCTTCTCAGATACCGTAGGCGGTGGTGGAAAATTTCTGACGAGCTTCGACGGTTTCTTTGAGCAGTTCAAATCCATAGGCAACGGTAGCTACCGAGGTCAACGCAACAGTTCGGAGTTGATGTTGCGATCGGAAGATGGAACCACCACGTTGGTAACCGCAGAGGGCGACAAACGAATTTACAACTCAGCGGGGCGGCTCGCCGCTATCCAGTCCAGCGTTTCGCCCGCATTTGACATCGAACTCGTCTATGCCAACAACAGGCTGATCAAAGCGATTGATGGCCTGAGACCGACGTCCCCCCGTCCTG
>NZ_JFAQ01000078.1 GCF_001304695.1 Xanthomonas axonopodis | reverse complement strand
CCGCAACATCGTCGCCAGTGCATACGGCTGCCGACCGGGCCGCCCCGATACCGGATAGTGCGGCGCGATCAGGGCAAGCAATTGCTGCCACGGAACGACCTGCTCCATCTCGGCCAGGAAAATCTCGCGCCGAGTCTGTTTGCGCTTGCCCAGGCCCTCAGCGTCACCGAACGTCAGTTGCATGGATGTCTCCTCACTCCGAAACGATAGTGTCCCGCTTTTTTGGCGCGTTGTTCAGAGGTTCCTTAACTCACTGACAGTGAGAGGTTTATTACACGAATTCCTGCCGACGCTCAGGTAATCCCCGACTGAGCCTCACTGAGGAAATAGCTCCATAAAACATGCCATCTCCTCTTCGTTGAATGCCGGGAAATCATCCGCCGCCCCTGCGAAGGGGGCCGCATCTTGTTCCCACATCACGGTGCTGGACGCTGCCAGATTGGCATCCATGGTCGTACCAGGATCCGGCAGGCCGCCCCCGATCCTGGTACACGGGCGTTTTACACCCCAGCTGAGGGGGGGTAAATGCCGCCCAT
>NZ_JFAQ01000077.1 GCF_001304695.1 Xanthomonas axonopodis | reverse complement strand
TCAAAGCATGGGATCAAACAGAATACCCTCTTCGGCCACCAACACCGATCCTTTCAGCGCGTGCTGCCTGGCCTGCGCGAGCACGGTGGCAGCAAGTGTCTGCGGATCCTGGATGGTGACGAACTGGTAGGCGGCGGTATTGGTGATCATGCGACTATTTTAGAGCCGCGGGCGGCCCCTAGCGAGCGCTGTAAACGGGACGCCCGGCACGCTGCAGCAACGAGCCCGCAACCGCGTCATATCGCGCGCTCAGCCGCGCAACAGCAGAAACGGCAGCAACACCAGCGAGGCGACGACCAGCATGCCGATCAGCGTCACCAGCACGAAGACCGGCCGCCTGCGCAGCAACGCGCCAAAGGTCTCCGCAGTACCGGCTGCAAGTTCCTCCTGCCGCTGAGCGCGCGCAATCGCGCCGCGCTGCGCCTGGTAGGCATCCATCGCCGCCTTGGCACGCGGATAGTCGGCATCGTCGCTGAGCCAGATACCGCCGGCGGAAATCCCCCAGTTGCTGGGACGTGTTTCGTAGATCTGCACGCGCCGCTCGCGCATCAGCGCCCGCACCTCGTCGGCTTCGTCGTCGGGAACATTGCGCAGATTGAGCAGCAGCTTGGCCATGCCGCGATGATACCGGGAGCCAGGTGCGATAATGGCCGTCTTTCTTCATGGACCCTATCATGCGCCTTTTGTTGACGCTCGTTGCCGCCCTGTTGCTCGCAAGCTGCGCACCCGCGCTGCCGCCCTCCGGTGGCACCATCGCAAGCTTCGAGCGGATCGACCGCACCGTGGGGACCGGCGCAGAAGCCACACCAGGCGCAATGGTCACTGTGCACTACACCGGCTGGCTCTACGACGAAAAAGCCGCCGACAAACACGGCAAGAAGTTCGACAGCTCGCTGGATCGCGCCGAACCGTTCCAATTTGTCCTAGGCGGCCACCAGGTTATCCGCGGCTGGGACGATGGCGTGGCCGGCATGCGCGTCGGCGGCAAGCGCACCTTGATGATCCCGCCCGATTACGGCTATGGCGACAACGGCGCAGGTGGCGTGATACCGCCCGGTGCATCGCTGGTGTTCGATGTGGAATTGCTGGGCGTGCAGCCGCGTTGAGTGCCTGACGATGACTGATCTGAGCAGGCAGCGGCTGGCCGTGATCGGCGGTGGCCCGGCCGGTTTGATGGCGGCGGAAGTAGCTTGCGCAGCAGGCTTGGCGGTGAATCTGTACGAGGCCAAGGGCTCGGTGGGACGCAAGTTCCTGATCGCTGGCAAAGGCGGCTTGAACCTCACGCATTCCGATTCGATGCCGCTGTTTGCGCAACGCTATCGCGAACGTCAGCAACCGGTTTCCGCATGGTTGCAGGACTTCGATGCTGAAGCGCTGCGCGACTGGGCGCGAGAGCTCGGTGTCGAGACCTACGTCGGCAGCTCCGGCCGTGTCTTTCCGATGGACCGCAAGGCGGCACCCTTGCTGCGCGGCTGGGTGCGCCGGCTCAAGGAACAAGGCGTCATGTTTCATGTGCAGCACCGCTGGCTGGGCTGGACTGAAAACGGCGCACTCCGTTTCGACACACCGACCGGCGCGGTGGAGTGCAGTGCAGATGCAGTCGTGCTGGCGCTTGGTGGCGGCAGCTGGCCGCAGCTTGGTTCAGACGGGCAGTGGCAAGCATCATTGCAGCAACGCGGCATCGCGGTTGCGCCTTTGGTGCCGGCTAATTGTGGCTTCGATATCGATTGGAGTGCGCACTTCGTGCAGCGTCATGCAGGTGCACCGCTGAAGCCGGTCGTTGCGCACTGGCAGGATGGCAATGGCATGCAGCATGCATTGCAGGGCGAATGCGTGGCCACAGCGAACGGCATCGAGGGCAGCTTGATCTATGCCTTGGCCGCTGACCTGCGCGAGCAGATCGATGCGCACGGCGTTGCCGAACTCGTGCTGGATCTGATTCCCGGCCGCTCGCTCGAACGCGTGCATGCCGAACTGACCCAGCCGCGTAAAGGACGCAGTTTCAGTGAGCATCTGCGCCGCCAGGTCGGCATCGATGGCGTCAAGGCGGCTCTCCTCTACGAACATCTCGGCAAGCAGGCGGGTGACGATGTGGCGTTGGTTGCACGCACGCTCAAGCAGTTGCCGCTGCGCCTGTTGCGGCCGCGGCCGCTCGCCGAAGCAATCAGTTCTGCAGGCGGCGTGCGGCTGGAGGCGCTGGATGATCAGCTGATGGCGCTCGCGCAACCAGGACTGTTTTGCGCTGGCGAAATGCTCGAATTGGGAAGCGCAAACCGGCGGCTATCTGCTCACCGCCTGTTTCGCCAGCGGCCGACGCGCCGCGCGCGGTGCCGTGCGGTGGCTAGCGCAGCGCGACGCAACCGCTACAGGCGATCGCTGACTGCCGCACACGGCCACACCGATTTGACGTCGTACACCACCGCACCCGGTTTGCCGAGCGCGGCGATCCGCGCGACGTCGTAGTCGCGGTATTGCGCGTGCGCCACCGCCAGCACCACGGCATCGTAGGCGCCGTCTTCCGGCGTCTCGCAGAGGTGCACACCGCCGTGCTGCAGCGCTTCAGCCGGGTCTGCCCACGGGTCGCAGGCATCCACCTGCACACCCGCAGCCTGCAGCAACTGCACCAATTCCAGTGCGCGGCTGTTGCGCAGATCCGGGCAGTTTTCCTTGAAGGTCGCGCCCAGCACCAGCACCCTCGCCTGCGCAAGCGCGACACCACGCATGGCCAGCATGCCGCACACGCGCTCGGCCACGTGTCGGCCGACACGATTGTTGACCTGCCGCGCAGTGTGGATCAGGTCCGGGTGATAGCCCACGCTTTCGGATTTGTGCATCAGGTAATACGGATCCACACCGATGCAATGCCCGCCGACCAGGCCAGGACGAAATGGCAGGAAATTCCACTTGGTTCCTGCGGCCTCGAGCACATCGAGGGTGTCGATTCCCAACTTGTCGAAAATCAATGCCAACTCGTTGACCAGCGCGATATTGACGTCGCGCTGGATGTTTTCGACCACCTTTGCCGCTTCTGCCACGCGCATCGACGGAGCGCGCCAGGTGCCGGCGGTGATGATGCTGGTGTACAGCGCATCGACGGCATCGGCGGCGTCCGCCGTCGAGCCCGAGGTGATCTTGCGGATGTCGCGCAGACGCCGCTGGCGATCGCCGGGATTGACACGCTCGGGGCTGTAACCGCAAAAGAAGTCGTGGTTGAAACGCCACCCCGAGCCTGCTTCGAGCAAGGGCACGCAAACTTCTTCGGTAGTCCCTGGATAAACCGTGGATTCGTAGATCACCAGGTCGCCGGGCTTGAGTGCGGCTGCGATCAAGGCCGTGGCGCTACGCAACGGCTCCAGATCCGGTTGCTCGAAGCTGTCGATCGGCGTCGGCACGGTTACGATGAAAATGCGACACCCGGCCAGATCCGCAGCGTTTGCGCTGTAGCGCAACTGCGTTGCGGCAGCCAATTCGGCATCGTCCAGTTCCAGCGTGGCATCGTGGCCATCGCGCAATTGCGCAACGCGCTGCGCATCGATGTCGAAGCCTAGGGTGTCGCGTTGCTCCCCGAATGCAACCGCCAACGGCAGGCCGACGTAACCTAAGCCGATGACGGCTATGCACCCCTGTGAGGGGGTCAGAAGCGTGGTGCCGGACATGCGGTTCCTTGAAATGGTGCGCAGCCGGTGGCGGCGCGCTGTGCGGCGGCAGCATAACGCAGGCCGCAAGGAGCCAGGCAGTACAGGAAGTACGCCGCAAAGATTCACAATTGCCGCGCAATCAGGCACGCTATCGCAATGCCCGGGTGGCGAAATTGGTAGACGCAAGGGACTTAAAATCCCTCAGCTGCGAGGCTATGCGGGTTCGACCCCCGCCCCGGGCACGCATTTATAAGGTAATCGAGTCGGCGCATGCGCACTCGTCTTCGCACCGCGCGACGCTTGCCTGCTGATGTCCATGCACGGTCATTCGCATCGTGCAGCCAACGTGGTGGTCACCTGGCCCCGGATTGCGTTTTCGATCACCGCGTGCACGCGACATTGCGTTGCGCCATCCTTCCCGACGCAATCAGTCACGCGCATGTGTCCAAAGCGCCCAAGCGCATGTGCGCGCACTGGAACAGGCATTCGTTATCGAACACTGCAGCGCCACTGCTCGTCGTTCACCGCAGACGCTTAGGAAACCTCTGAACAACGCGCCAAAAAAGCGCGACACTATCGTTTCGGAGTGAGGATTCATCCATGCAACTGACGTTCGGTGACGCCGAGGGCCTGGGCAAGCGCAAGCAGACCCGTCGGGAGATCTTCCTGGCCGAGATGGAGCAGGTCGTTCCGTGGCAGCAACTGCTTGCCCTGATCGCGCCGCACTATCCGGTATCGGGGCGGCCCGGTCAGCAGCCGTACGCACTGGCGACGATGTTGCGGTTCCATCTGCTGCAGCAATGGTATGCGTTGAGCGATCCGGCGATGGAAGAAGCGCTGCACTAGATTCCGACCTTGCGGCGGTTTGCCCAGCTCGGTGGCTTGGACAATGTTCCGGACGAGACCACGATTCTCAACTTTCGGCGCCTGCTGGAGACCCATGGCCTTGCCGCACGGATGCTGGAAGCGGTCAACGCGCATCTGGCGCGCAAGGGTCAGAGCCTGCGCTCGGGCACGATCATCGATGCGACGCTGATCGCTGCGCCCAGTTCGACCAAGAACGCCGATCACGCGCGCGACCCTGAGATG
>NZ_JFAQ01000076.1 GCF_001304695.1 Xanthomonas axonopodis | reverse complement strand
GGCAGCGGCAACAGACCCAGTGCTGGACCGCGCCACTGCCGCAACCCCACGAGGTGGGCGATGCCAACGAATATGCCGCGATGCAACGGCTGTGGCATCCGCTCTGGGGCGACCGCCGCCAGGAGCTGGCGGTGATCGGCGTGGACATGGATGCACCGCGCACACGCGCCGCGCTGGACGCGTGCCTGCTCAGCGACCGGGAACTACGGCAAGGGCCGGCGCAATGGCAGCTGCTGGACGACCCATTTCCGCATTGGGCGCGGTGACAGTGGTTTCACCACCAGGCATGCGCAGTACTTTTGCCCATGTGTTTGTTATCGCATCAAGCACATGGCGGCGTGCTGAAAGGTGCGTGCAGTCTCAGCCGCCTCATGCGGGTGACATTCCCCCTGGCCGTCAGGATTTCATTACCAATAACCTTGTTCCATGGACTCTCGGTGGGAGTCGAGCGCCAACTGCTCAGCTTCCTCACGCTCTCGCGGAGTACTAGGGTCGCTGTCAGTCAGCTTTGGCCCGCCCATCTCCGCGAGCACATCATTGAGTTGCTCGATCATCTGCTCCAATGCCAGCCAGTTTTTGTAACCCTCCATCATGCGTTCCAGACGCGCGAGCTTATTGTAATCAGCCCCGCTGTTTTTCATGGACTCAATGCGACGCCGCGCCTTTGCGTAGTCCCTGGCGATCAAGCCCATGTCGAGATCCTTATCTTTTACAGCGAAGAAGGCAAGCCGATTGGCCTCAATTACTTTGCTCTGGACGAAGCTCGCACCACTGGTCGTTGTCTTCGGTGGTTTGATCTTTTCCATAGGGGCAAGCCCCTTAAGCATGCTATTGAGTTGAATGTCACGGACTTGATTGCGTTGTTTGATCAGCGCCTGACGCGTCTCAAGTTGCTCTCGTTCTTCTGCTGTGGGCGTACGATCATCACGAGTATCGATCTGGTATTTCAGCTTGTTATACGGTGCCAATTGTCTATTCAGACTATCCAATAGCGTCTCCCGCTTGCGCTGATTCGGCGAGGACGAGGTTGGGGATACGCTGGGTGACACCAGCGATGGGGGCGAGGCTTGGAGGGTGTGCTGACGCTGCCTCGCTCGGTCGGTATCGAAGGGACTCTGTCCCAGCCGTCGCCTGTCCTCGCCGCCGTTCTTCTCGTATCCGCGGACAGGCACGCGATCTGAAGCGCGGATGGTTCCCGTTTGCCCCTGCGCCGGGGGGGGCGGATTGCGCCGATGTGGAGATTGTTGCTGTTGCCATCTCTCCCCGGTGCAGCTTGGCGGCACCTGCTTGGGCTCTGGCGTCCGTGCAGTCGCCACATGCGCCCAATGCCGTGCTGGGGGTCGCGGCGGATTCAGGTAGAAGGGGTTGACTACGGAAGCCGGCCCTTGCGCGTCCAGGCCGGTTTGCGTCATCTGCGGCCGCGGACTGGGCATGGAGGCGTTGGGTATGGATGGCCTGCCCTGGGTCTGCGTTGGTTCGGTAATCGGTGAACCCAGGCACATCGAAGGCAGTCGCTTGCGCAGGCTCGCCAGCGACTTACGTGCCGACGCGAGCATGCCCAGGTGCGACCTGGAGGCATTCCTCACCGCATCGGTCCTGGGGGCCTGAGGCAGCGCGTGCTGTGAACCTGACGCATGAGCTGCTGCTGGCACATCGGCAGCCGCTCGGCTGGCTGGTTCTGCAGCGCCTGGATGATAGCTGCGCGAAAAAAAATTCGTGCGCATCGGATACTCCTTTCGGAACTGTGCGCCCATCGTAGCGATCCCATTTCGGTGCCGGAGGCGTTTAGCGAACCAGCGTCGCGTAGGCCGAACGCGGGAGCGTCAGCCCAGACGTATCCCCCAGGCGATTGCCGCGATGGCCGGTGCCGCCAATGCCAGCCCCAACCAGCCGCGCAGGCCAAGGCGTTCGGCAAATCCCAACTTGCCGACCAGCGCCCCCAATCCGACCACGCCCAGATTCATGCTGGCAAAAACGGTCGCCGGGCTGTGCGGCAGCAGCTGGTGCGCACGCACGTAACACAGGATGTTGCCGAAATTGAGCGCACCCAACAGCACGCCGGCAAGCATGCTGCGGGTGCTCAGGCGTACGCCACGTGCCCAACGCACGCTCTGCACGCCAAGCATCAGCAAGAAGGCCAGCGCAAAACACAACGTCAACGAGGTCAGCGATGGTGTTCCGGCCTGCGCAATGTGCTTGAGCAGCAGGTCGATGAGCGCAAAGCCCATCCATACGCCAATCAGCCAGGGCAAGTCGATTGTGCTCGGCAGCGGATCGGTCGCGACGTGCTGACGGGGGCGTCGCACGATGCACACGATGGCCACCATGCCCAGCGCCAGCCCTGCCAGTTTCCAGCCATTGACCGGTTCGCCGAAAACGGTGAAGGCGGCGGCCAACGAGAGCACCAACGACAAGCGTTGCGCAACATCGGTGCGCACGATGCCGGCCACCCCGACCGACCGTGCCAGCACCAGGAAGATGGAGGGCAGCGCCACGGCCAACAGCAGCAACGCCAACCAGGGCGCGCTCGTGGAGCGCAGCGTGTTCAGCGCAGGATGCAGGACCAGCCAGGCCAGCAGTGCAGCGGTGGCGTAGTTCCAGGTAATGGCCTGAAACACGTCGATCCGGTGGCGTGCCGCAAGCTTCAACAGCACCGACACCAGGACACTGCAGACAACGGCAAACAGCAGAAAATGCATGGGCAACGCAACGAAGTGTGCAGGCAGGGCGATGAATGCGGCCGGCGGGGCGGCTATTATGCAGGCATGCCCAATCCCTCATTCCCCACCGCATCGGCTGCGTTGACCTTGCAGGGGCCGGTCGGCCCGCTGGATGTCGCGGTCGATTTGCCAGAGCCGGATGTTGCCGCACACGCGGTCACCGCCATCTTCTGCCATCCGCTCTCCACCGAGGGCGGCAGCATGCACAACAAGGTCGTCACCATGGCCGCGCGCGCGCTGCGCGAGCTGGGCATCACCGTGGTGCGCTTCAATTTCCGCGGCGTCGGCAATTCGGCCGGCGCGTTCGGCCATGGCGATGGCGAGCAGGACGATCTGCGTGCAGTTGCCGAGTGGGTGCGCGCCCAGCGGCCCGGCCACACGTTGTGGTTGGGCGGTTTCAGCTTCGGCGCGTATGTCTCGTTGCGCGCCGCCGGCTCGCTCCAACCGCAGGTGCTGATCTCGATCGCGCCGCCGGCCGGGCGCTGGGATTTTAGCGACATCCAGCCGCCGGCGCAATGGTTGGTGATCCAGGGCGATGCCGACGAGATCGTCGACCCGCAAGCGGTCTACGACTGGCTGGAAACGCTGGAGCAGCAACCCGAGCTGGTGCGCATGCCCGACACCAGCCATTTTTTCCACCGCAAATTGATCGACCTGCGCGGTGCGATCCAGCATGGTGTCCGGCGCTGGTTGCCGGCCGCAGTCTGACCGCGGCACGGCCTACGCGTATCGCCCGGCGATGCGTTGTTGAGCGGTCCGGGCAACAGCCGGCCCGCGGAGAATGCAATGAGTGAGATGACCCCGTCGCAGCGCTACGCCGCCGGCGTACAACGCGGCGATTGGCGCGCCGACCCTGCGCAGCAGGCGGCCCTGGCGGAGCTGGACCGCATCCACGAGGCGCTGGTGGACAGCGCGCAGGATGGTTGGCTGGATCGGCTGTCGGCATTCTGGAAAAAGCCCGAGCCGGTGCGCGGCTTGTACTTCTGGGGCGGTGTCGGGCGCGGCAAGACCTTTCTGGTCGATCTGTTCTACGACGGCCTGCCGATCAAGCAGAAATACCGCACCCACTTCCATCGTTTCATGCGTGGCGTGCACGAGCAATTGCGCGAGCACGCCGGTCAAAGCGACCCGCTGGCCTGGATCGCCCAGCAGTGGCGTGAGAATCTGCGCGTGCTGGTGCTGGACGAATTCTTCGTCACCGATATCGGCGATGCGATGCTGCTGGCACGCCTGCTCGAACGCCTGTTCGCCGAAGGCGTGACGCTGGTGACCACGTCCAATACCGCGCCGGAAAATCTCTACGCCAGCGGCTTGCAGCGTGACAGTTTCATGTCGGCGATCGGGTTGCTGCAGAAGTTCTGCGTGGAGCTTTACGCAGAAGGCACCGAGGATTACCGCATGCGCGCGCTGACGCGCTCGCCGGTGTATCGTGCTCCGCTGGATGCACAGGCCGACGACTGGCTTGCGCAGCGTTGGGCCGAGTTGAGCGGCAACGCCGAGGCGCGCGCCGGTAATATCGAAATCGAGGCGCGTAAGATTCCGGTGCGCGCACGTGGCAAGAGCATCGCCTGGTTCGATTTTGCTGCGCTATGCGAAGGCCCGCGCGGTCCCAGCGACTACATCGAGATTGCGCGCGAGTTCACCACCGTGTTGCTGGGCGGCATTCCGCACTTCGACCGCATGAACGAAGACGCCGCGCGCCGTTTCGTCAACCTGATCGACGAGCTGTACGACCGTCACGTCAATCTGGTCTGCACCGCGCAGGACGCACCGCCGGCCTTGTACAGCGGCCAGCGCCTGGCCGGTGCCTTCGAGCGCACCGCTTCGCGTTTGATCGAAATGCAGAGTGCGGAGTATCTGGCGGCCGCGCATCGGGGGTAACTTCGTCTGTGTGGGGTCGCTGTCCCATTGCTTGTTCGGCAGCTGCAAGCCGGTTGTGCCAGTAACTGGGCTAAGGAACCTCTGAACAACGCGCCAAAAAAGCGGGACACTATCGTTTCGGAGTGAGGAGACATCCATGCAGCTGACGTTCGGTGACGCTGAGGGCCTGGGCAAGCGCAAGCAGACCCGCCGGGAGATCTTCCTGGCCGAGATGGAGCAGGTCGTTCCGTGGCAGCAATTGCTCGGTCTGATCGCGCCGCACTATCCAGTATCGGGGCGGCCCGGTCGGCAGCCGTACGCACTGGCGACGATGTTGCGGATTCATCTGTTGCAGCAGTGGTATGCGTTGAGCGATCCGGCGATGGAAGAAGCGCTGCACGAGATCCCGACCTTGCGGCGTTTTGCCCAGCTCGGTGGCTTG
>NZ_JFAQ01000075.1 GCF_001304695.1 Xanthomonas axonopodis | reverse complement strand
GCTCGGAATCGGCATGTACCACTTGGACACTGCGGTTCTGAGCGCCGTCCACACCCGCCTGACGACTGCTCGCTACGTTTTGTTAGCCGCTCTAAATGCCTTCGCGATCCAGTTCCCCTGCCTGTTCATGACATCTGTTTTGGCTTGGGGAAACAAGCACCTGTGACCAGCAGCCTTTCGGTCTTCCACCCAGCCCCAAACCCTAGTGCCAACAGCTCCGGATGCAGCGGCACCGTGCGCAGACTCATTTCGGTCTTGACCTTTCTGGTGCTCGCCTTCATCCGAAATCCGGATGCAAAGGATGTTGTCCTTCTTGAACACATCGGCAACCCGGGGTGGCGTCACCGCGGAGTTGATCGAATAGGCGAATAACACGCTGGCTTCGTAGTACAGCAAGACCAGGGCGCTTTTATTGGGCTCTTCCATTGCACTTGCTCCAGAGACGCTCGACGGCGTCCTGATCAAGTCAGAGCAACCGCGTGCCAGCGGTCAGGACTTCTCGCTCAGACGTGCTCGCGCTGCTCTTGCGTCTTGGCGTACATGGCTTCCAGCGTGACCATGCCGGCAATGCGGGCGGCGGCCATGGCGCTGCGATGATCGGGAAAGGTCGACGACAGCGCAGCGTCTGCCAGGTTGGCGCCCCGCCCGATGCCGATCTGCGCGATATTCCAGCCGGCAACCCAGCCATGGGCCGGAGTATCGCCTTTTGCGGCATGACAGGTGAGCTGGTAATTGCCTAGAAAAATGACCAACGGACGCCCTTTTTGGTGACTGCTTGCCAGGATACCGCCCTGCCGCCACGGTCGGGGGCAATGTGCCGTCTGCCAGCTGACTCGGTAAGCGAAGTGGAGCTTAGGCACGCGGCTTGCATCGGACTCGACCAGACAATCATGCCGGGGAACGCGGTGTTGACCAAAAGAACCAAACGTCGCGCTGCCGGAGCCTTGGTGGTGGGCGGGCTGATCTTTGTCCTGATCGGCGTGGGCGGGTACGCAGCGTTCGCTGTCGGACGCCGGCTGGGTGACGCATACGCAGGAAGTGATTGCCAGCATCGACGAAATCCAGGCGGGCATGCTGTCGGCCGAATCGTCGGCGCGCGGCTATGTCTTGACCGACAACGAGGCCTTTTTGGGTGTGTATGCCGACGCGATCGGCCGTCTGCCCGAGCGCATCGTGCGGCTGGACGCCTTGGTGCAGGACAACCCGGTGCAGCGGCGCAATGTGGTCGTGCTGGACCGTTTGGTGGACGCGCGCCTGGTGCAGATCGACGAATTGCTGCATCGCTATCACACGCAAGGCCTGGATGGCGCGCGGGCTGCCATCGCGCGCGGGGTGTTCCAGACCTCTTCATCGCTGCGCCGCCAGGTGCAGACCATGACGGAGCTGGAGCGGCAGCAACTGGTCAGGCGCAACGCAGCCACCACCCGCAGCGCGCAGTGGGTGCTGTGGGTGACTGTGATCGGCACTGTCAGCGGCTTGTTGGTGATGCTGCTGGCCTACCGCTTGTTGTCGCGCGAGCTGGAACGGCGTACGCGTGCCGAAGACGACGCCAGCCGGACAAGCGAGCGCCTGATCGAGTCATTTGCCGCACTCGAACGCACCTCCGCTGGTCTGGAGGCGCTGGCACGCTACTCCGGGCTGCTGCAGAACTGCCGCGATGCCGAAGAAGCGCTGGAAATCACTGCACGCACGATTGCACCGCTGATTCCCGGTGCCGCCGGTGCGGTCTACCTGCTGCGCGCCTCGCGCGATCGTGCCGAACAGGTGGTCGCCTGGGGCGAGATGGCCGACGACGCCAGTGCCAGCATCGCACCGGACAACTGCTGGGCGCTGCGACGCGACCGCACCCATGTGGTGATGGACGCCAGCGCCGGCATGCTGTGCCAGCATGCCGGCGTCAACCTCCCGGCGAAGGCGGCCACGGCCTGCATTCCGCTATCGGCGCAGGGCACGCAGTTGGGAATGTTGGCATTGCGTAGCGAAGACCTGGGCGATCTGGCCTCGTTGACCGTGGCCGAGGCAGCAGCGGAACAACTCTCCCTGGCACTGCACAACCTGCGCTTGCGCGAGACGCTGCGCCAGCAATCGATCCGCGACCCGCTGACAGGTCTGTACAACCGCCGCTATCTGGAAGAAACCCTCAATCACGAATTGGCGCGCTGCACGCGTCGGGTGCTGCCGTTGTCGGTGTTGATGCTGGATGTGGATCACTTCAAGCGGTTCAACGACCTGCATGAGCACAGCGGCGGCGACCGCGTACTGGCGGCCATTGGCGAATTGTTGCTGGCGCACACGCGTGGCGAGGACATCTGTTGCCGGTACGGCGGCGAAGAATTGACGATCATCCTGCCCGAGGTGGATCTGCAAACCGCGTGCATGATGGCGGAGAAACTGCGCGCAGCCATCGAGGCCTTGCAGGTGATGGGCGATGGCGTCTGTCTGCCGAAGGTTACCGCCTCGTTCGGTGTAGCGAGCTTTCCCGATCACGCCGGCACCGTGGCGCAGTTGCTGCGGCGCGCGGACGAGGCGCTGTATCGTGCCAAACAGGGTGGCCGTAATCAGGTGGTGAGTGCGCACTTGCTCGCAACCGCGGCCTGAGTGCAGCCAGCCGGGTGTGCTTCTGTGGTCTGCTGCAGAGACTTGTGGTGCCCGGTCGGCGCTCAGATCCGCATCGCGCGCGCGCGTCGCGAACCCGGGTGCGAGCACCTGCACGAACATGCTCGGATCATTCGCCGCCGTGCGCGTTGCAGCGATAAACGCTCAGGCACATGGGCTCATGCAAAGACGAAGCCTCACCGACAGGCTTGATCCACGTCGTCGGTGGGGATCAGACTGCAGCGGCCAGCATGCGGTCGATACGGGTGCGCACATAGGCGGCATCGTCCTGTGCGGCGCTGCTCAGAATCGCTTCGGCACGCGCCTGAAAATCCAGGTAGTCGAAGTCGGCATCTTCATCTGCCGACAACTTGGGCAACTCTTCCTGCAACGCGTCCAGGCGCGTGGCCAGTTCTTCGCGGGTGGGCATGGCAGACTCCGACAACCAAAACGATACGTTTGCGGCACAGCCGTCAAGGATGTGCGAAGCCTTGCGCTGCAACGCTTCACTTTCCTACCCGTTGCGGCAATGAAGACACGCTCAACTTTTGACCGCACTCAGCCGATAATGATGCCGACTCCTACAGAACCTTGCCTGTGATCCTCCACCTGCGGCGGGATTTCCGACTCGGCATCGTCAAGATGCTCGGGCCAATCACCGCGCTGTTGCTTTGCCTCTATGCGGTGTACCTGGCCATGACCGGTCAGGCAGTTGCGTGTCTGATCACCGCGGCGCTGGGCGTGCTGGCGGTCTGGCGCGGCTGGCAGATGCGCAGTGCCGAAGGCACCGACGCCGGCGGCGTATGGCTGGCATCGATCAATGTCGGCGGGTGCCTGGTGGCCTGCTGGACCGGTGGCGACGTCGCCCTGCCCTGGCTGTTTCCGGTGCTGGCCACCAATTATCTCTTGTGCGGGCCGCGACGCGCGGTGTTGTTGAGCTTGCCGCTGCTGGCCGCCTTGTTATTCTTGCCCGGCCTGATCATCAGCCCAGGCCAGGGCGCGTCGACGATCGTGGTGACACTCGTAACGCTGGCGGTGGGCTACGCATTTTCGCTGCGGATGCAGGTCGACCGCGTGCACCTGGAGGAACTGGCCTCGCTGGATGCGCTGACCGGCTTGCCCAACCGCCGCATGCTGGAACGTGCGCTGACCCACCAGATCAATCAAAGCCAATCGCGCGACCGGCTCGACAGCCTGATCATCCTGGATCTGGATCACTTCAAGGAGGTCAACGATCTGTACGGGCATGCCGCCGGCGATGCGGCGCTCTCGGACCTGGCCACCATCCTGCGCTTCGAAGTACGCGAACCGCACCAGGTGTTCCGTTTTGGCGGCGAAGAATTCGTGGTGCTGCTGCGTGCTGGCTCGCTGGCCGAACTGGAAGCGGCCACCGAACGCTTGCGCAATGTGATACGCAACGGCTTGCGCGGACCCGGCGGGCGCATCACCGTCTCGCTGGGCGCGGCGCGCCATGACGGCGAAACGCATTGGCAGGACTGGTTTTCGCGTGCCGATGCAGCGCTGTATCTGGCCAAGAACGGCGGACGCGACAGCGTGCGGGTTGCCGAATAAGCGCCTGGCGGGGCATGCGCAGGCGTGCGTGTAGGCACAGCTACGTGGCAGATGGGTCGATCGCATTGATCACAATGCGATGGTGCTGACCAGGGCGCCGGTAGCGCGCTTGTCAGGCAAGGCGAGCGAACTGTCGGCGTCGCAGGCATGGCCGGTGTCGCCAGCCATTACCCGCACACGTTCGACCACCTCGTTTAGCGCTGACACTGCAGCCAGGACTGCGGGGCGACCCACTGGCCGCCCCGCCTGCATCGTTCAACGATTGACCACGGCCACCGGTGCCGCAGGCGCCTGGTCCTGCTTCCAGCCACCCAGCGCCTTGTACACGCCAACCACGCCCACATTCACCGCCACTTCGGCCTGCGCCAACGCATCATCGGCGGCCAGTTGGGTGCGCTGCGCATCCAGCAGCGTGAGGAAGTCTTCCGAGCCCTCGCGGTAACGGATCTGCGCCAGCTGCTCGGCACGCCGCGCGGCATTGGCCTGCTCCACCACGATGGCCAGACGCGCCTGCTGGCGGCCATAGCCGATCAACGCGTTTTCGGTGTCTTCCAGCGCCAGCAACACAGTTTGCCGATACTGCGCCAACGCGCCTTCGGCCTGTGCCTTGCTGGCGCGCAAGCGCGCACGCACGGTGCCGAAATCGAAGGCGGCCCAGCTGATCGACGGCGTCACCGACCAGGCCTTGGCATTGCCTTCGGTCAACCTGGCTGCATCGCCGGTCAGGAAGCCGACGAACCCGCTCACGCTGATGCGCGGAAACAGGTCGGCAGTGGCCACGCCCACTTGCGCGGTGGCTGCCGCCAGCCGGCGCTCGGCACCGCGCACATCCGGACGCTGACGCAGCAAGCCGGCGGTATCGCCCAGCGGCAGCGACCGCGCGAACGCCGGCATCGCGCGCGCGGCCAAGGTGGCATCCAACGCATCCGGTTGCTGGCCCAGCAACACCGCCAGACGATGGCGGTATTGCGCCTCGGCGGTTTCCAGCAACGGAATATCCGCTTCGATCGCCTTCAACCGCGCCAGGCTGCTCTGCACATCCAGCTCGCTGCCGCCCCCCAGATCCCAACGCGTCTGCGTCAGCTTCTGGGTGTCGCGCAGGTTGGTGAGCGTGCGCTTGGAGACATCCAGCCGCTTCTGGGTACCACGCAGTTCGAAATAATTACGCGCCACTTCGGCTGCAACGGTGACCTGCACGTCCTGCAGGTTGGCCTGCTCGGCATCCAGGTCGGCACGCACGGCCTCCGATGCACGCCGTTGACGGCCGAACAGGTCCAGCTCCCAGGCCGCATCCAGACCAAGCGTGGTCTGCTCGGTCAGAAAGCGCTGATTGCCGGCGATCACCTGCTGCTGTTCGCGACGATCGAAGCTGCCCTGCGCCGTGATATGCGGCGCCTGGTCCAGACGGCGCTCGACGAACACCGCGCGCGCCTGCTTGACGCGCGCCACCGCGATGCGCAGGTCGTGGTTGGCAAACAAGGCGTCGCGCACCAGTTGCTCCAGCACCGGGTCGTCGAACTGCGACCACCAGTTGCCCACCGGCGACTGCGCGCTGTATGCCGGGTCTTGCGCGCCTTGCAGCGTCACCGCCGCCGGCGGATCGGGGCGGTAATCCGGCCCGACCGCGCAACCGCTGAGCACCAATGCGGCCAGGGCCACGCTCAGGACATTCCTTACCATGGCAACACCTCTCCCAGATGCGTAAAGCTGCCGGTGGCGCCGTGCGCATCCAACAGCGCCATTTGCACGCTGCTGGCAGCACCCTGCTCCACATCGAGTTCCCCACCACCGTTCATGTCGGTCTTGACCGAGCCCGGATGCACGGCATTGACCTTGATGACGGTGTCGCGCAATTCGTGGGCCAGATGCACCGTCCAGCTGTTCAAGGCGCTCTTGGAGATGTTGTAAGCCGGAATCTTGAAATCGTAGATCGGCGAGCCGGGTTGGCTATGCAAGGTCAGCGAGCCGAGGAGGCTGGACACATTGACGATGCGCCCGGCCAGCGAGCGACGCAGCAGCGGCAGGAAGGCCTTGGTCACCTCGACGACGGCGAACAGGTTGGTGTCGAAGGTGCGCTTCCACACCTCCAGGCTCTGCTGCGACGGTGTGCGCTGCATGTCATCGACCATGATGCCGGCGTTGTTGATCAGGATGTCCAGATGGCCATGGCGCTGCTCCACCGTGCCCACGGCGGTAGCAATGCTGATGTCGTCGTTGACGTCGAGCTGGATGGCCTCCACCGGCAGGCCCTTCGGCCTGCAATTTCAGCGCGGCGGCCACGGCGTCGTCGCGCTTGCGGCCGGCCAGCAGCGTGTGCACGCCGGACTGTGCGAGTTGACGAACGGTTTCCAGGCCGATGCCGCGGGTAGCGCCGGTGACCAATGCGATCTTGGTGTTACTCATGTGTAAATCCTTCGAATGTATGTAGGGGGAAGTAACGCGCGCTTAGGCGTTGACGTGGGCGTGATCGTGCGCAACCGCGGGCGGTGTCGCGGGCCCGCGACGGGTCACCCACTTACGCAGCGCCACATAGAACAGCGGCGTCAGGAACAGGCCGAACAGGGTCACACCCAGCATGCCGGCGAACACCGTGATACCGGTGACCGAGCGCACTTCGGCGCCGGCACCATGGCCGAACACCAGCGGCACGGTGCCGGCGATGAAGGCGATGGAGGTCATCACGATCGGACGCAGACGCAGGCGGCAGGCTTCCAGTGCGGCTTCGACAATGCCCTTGCCGTGCATTTCCAGTTCGCGGGCGAACTCCACGATCAGGATCGCGTTCTTGCACGCCAGGCCCATCAACACCACCAGACCCACCTGCACGAACACATTGTTGTCACCACTGGTGAGCCACACACCGAACAACGCCGACAGCAAGGTCATCGGCACGATCAGGATCACTGCCAGCGGCAGGGTCCAGCTTTCGTACAGCGCAGCCAGTACCAGGAACGCCAGCAACACCGCCATCGGGAACACGATCAATGCCGAGTTGCCTTGCGTGGACTGCTGATAGCTCAGGTCGGTCCACTCGATGTTCATGCCGTTGGGCAGCACCTGCGGCGCCATGCCGGCCAGCTTCTGCATGGCTTCGGTGGACGACAGCACGTGCGGATCGGCCTCGCCGATGAGATCGGCAGCCGGGTAGCCGTTGTAGCGGATCACCGGGTCCGGGCCGTAGGTCTGGCCCAGCGTGACCATGCTGCCGATCGGCACCATGTCGCCGTTGGCATTGCGCGTACGCAGGTTGGCGATGTCTTCCACGCTATCGCGAAACTGTCCATCGGCCTGGGCGATCACCTGGTAGGTGCGACCGAAGCGATTGAAGTCGTTGATGTAGGACGAACCCAGGTAGGTCTGCAGCGTGTCGAACAGATTGGTCAGCGGCACGCCCTGCGCCTTGGCCTTGTCGCGGTCGACCTTGGCGTCGAGCTGCGGCACGTTGGCCTGGTAGGTACCGATCGGGAATTGCATGCCCGGCGTTTGCGAAATCGCACTGGACATCGCATTCACCGCACTCTGCAACTGGCCATAGCCCAGGCCGGCACGGTCCTGGATGTACAGCGAATAGCCCGAGCCCTGGCCCAAGCCCAGAATCGGCGGCGGCATGAAGGCGAACGCGAAGCCCTGCTGGATCTGGCTGATGCGTGCGTTGATTTCCGCATTGATCTGCGCGGCGGTGCGGCTGCGCTGACTGAACGGCTTGAGCGTCAGGAACACCGTGCCGGTATTGGGTGTATTGGTGAACTGCAGCGGGTTCAGGCCGGGGAACGCGATTGCATGATCCACACCGTCGGTCTGCAGCGCGATCTGGGTGATCTGGCGGATCACTTCATTGGTGCGCTCCAGCGACGATCCTTCCGGCAGTTTGGTACCGGCGATCAGATACAGCTTGTCCTGGGTCGGAATGAAGCCGCCCGGCACCAGCTTGAACATGAAACCGGTACCGACCAGCAGCAGCAGGTAGACCACGAACACCGCACCTCGCTTGCCCAGCGCACGCGACACCGCACCTTGGTACTTGTGCGAGCTGGTGTTGAAGAAACGGTTGAACGGGCGGAACAACCAGCCGAACAAGCGGTCGATCAACCGCGACGGACCGTCCTTGGGCGCGTCGTGCGACTTGAGCAGCATCGCTGCCAGCGCCGGCGACAAGGTCAGCGAATTGATCGCCGAAATCACCGTGGAAATGGCGATGGTCACCGCGAACTGCTTGTAGAACTGGCCGGTCACACCCAACAGGAACGCCATCGGCACGAACACCGCGCACAGCACCAACGCGATGGCGATGATCGGCCCGGACACTTCGCGCATGGCCTGATGCGCTGCCGCCAGCGGGCTCAAACCTTCTTCGATGTTGCGCTCGACGTTTTCCACCATCACGATCGCGTCATCGACCACGATGCCGATCGCCAGCACCAAGCCGAACAGGCTCAGGGTATTGATCGAAAAGCCCAGCAGGTACAACGCCGCGAACGTGCCGACCACCGACACCGGCACCGCCAGCAACGGAATGACCGAAGCGCGCCAGGTCTGCAGGAACAGGATCACCACCAGCACCACCAGCAGCACCGCTTCCAGCAGCGTGTGCACCACCGCGCTGATCGAATCGCGCACGAACACGGTCGGGTCGTACGCCGCCGACCACGCCATATCCTGCGGGAACTGTTTTTGCAGCTCGGCCATCTTGGCGCGCACCGCATCGGACAATTCGATCGCGTTGGCACCGGGCGACTGGAACACGCCCATCCCCACCGCGTTCTGATTATCCAGCTGCGAGCGCAAGGTGTAGTTGCCGGCACCCAGTTCCAGACGTGCCACATCGCTCAAGCGCACGATCTCGCCGTTATTGCCGCTGCGGATGACGATATTGCCGAACTCTTCTTCGGTGGTGAGGCGGCCCTGCGCATTGATCGAGAGCAGGAAATCGCTCTTGTTGGGCATGGGCTCGGCACCGAGCTGGCCGGCCGAGACCTGCACGTTCTGCTCGCGGATGGCGGCGACCACATCGCTGGCGGTGAGCCCGCGTGTGGCCACCTTATCCGGGTTCAACTAGATGCGCATGGCGTAGTCGCCGGCACCGAAGATCTGGATCTGGCCCACGCCCGGCAGTCGCGACAGCTCGTCTTTGACCTTCAAGGTGGCGTAGTTGCTCAGGTACAGCGAGTTGTACTTGCCCTTGGGCGAGGTCAGATGCACCACCATGGTCAGCATCGGCGATTGCTTCTGCGTGGTCACGCCCTGGCGGCGCACGTCTTCGGGCAGGCGCGCCTGCGCCTGGCTGACGCGATTTTGCACCTGCACCTGCGCCTGGTCAGGATCGGTGCCGGGCTTGAAGGTCACGGTGACCACCAGCACGCCGTCCGAGCCGGCCACCGACTTCATGTACATCATGTTTTCCACGCCATTGATGGCTTCTTCAAGCGGCGTGGCGACGGTTTCGGCGATGACCTTGGGGTTGGCGCCCGGATACACCGCGCGCACCTGCACGCTCGGCGGCACCACGTCGGGGTATTCGCTGATCGGCAGCAGCGGCATGGCAATCAGGCCGGCGGCGAAGATGATGATCGACAGCACCGCGGCAAAGATCGGCCGGTCGATGAAAAAACGGGAAAAGTCCATTGGGATGGTCCTGAAAGAGGTTGCCGCCGGGTGGCGGCGCGGCACAGCGGCCCCGGGCCGGCCTGATAACAAGGCCGGCAGTCATGAGCTGCAATGCAGCGATACAGCAGTACAGCCGTTGCAGGTGGTGCGCAGTCGCCAGGCAGGGGCGACGGCGCAACACGCGTGGCGATCGCTAGTTGGAAGCGGTGCGCTTGTCCGCCGCCGGCGCCATGGCCACGGTCTTGGCGTCCACCGGCATGCCGGGCATGAAGATCTTCTGCACGCCATTGACCACGACGCGGTCGCCGGCGGCCAGGCCGCTACGCACGATGCGCAGACCATCGGCACTGCGGCCGAGCTCCACATCGCGGCGCTGCGCCTTGCCGTCCTTGTCCACCACGTACACGTACTTGCGGTCCTGGTCGGTGAGCACGGCCTTTTCGTCGACCAGCATGGCCTTGAACTGGCCGCTGCCCAGCAACTGCACATGCGCATACAAGCCCGGCGTGAATTGCCGTTGCGCGTTATCCAGTACCGCGCGGACGCGGATGGTGCCGGTGCTGCGGGTCACCTGGTTGTCCAGGAAATCCACGCGCCCGGTATGCGGGAAGCCTTGCTCGCCGACCAACCCGATCCGCACCGGCAACTCGCCGCCACGTTCGTCCGGGCGCTCGCCGTTGCGTGCCATCTGCGAATTCGGTGGAGATGGCCTGCTGCTCGGACAGTTTGCGTGCACGTGTGGCTTCGCTACGCGCCAGCGTGGCCTGGGTGCGGGCACGCACCAGCGAAGCGTTGGCACGCGCGAACTCGGCGCGGTAGCTACGCTCGTCGATGGTGAAGAGCACATCGCCCTTCTTCACTTCCGCACCTTCGGTGTAGTTGACCTTGTCGATATAGCCGGACACGCGCGGGCGCAGTTCGACGCTTTCCACCGGCTCGATGCGGCCGCTGAATTCGTCCCACTGGCTGATCTGCTTCATCAACACCGGCGCGACGCTGACGCTGGGCGGCGGCGGTGCGCCGGTCTCGGCGGCCTTGCTGCCGCAGCCGGCAAGCACAACCGCAAGCACGGTGCCCACCAATACGGTACGCAAGGGAAAACGGAACGGGGTGGCGTTCGGGGTCATGGGGAAATCTCTCGGGTGGGGATGGGAAACTGCAGACCGGCCAGCCGGCTCGCCGACGGTGCAGCTGGCGGGCGACGACTCACGGTCACGACGGCTTGTCCGGGCTGACCAGGTCCGGCAATCAGGGAAACAGCGGCGCGGCCGACGTCCACGGCACGGATCCATTCCGGACAGGCATCCTTGGCGCGACCGGGCGTGCAGACCGGCTGCTCGACCGAGAGCAACTGCACGCGGACGCCCAACGGCTTGGCCTCCTCGTGCAACACCTGGGCAAGCATGCGGGTGGCGGAGGCCGCAACCGACTGATCGCCATGCGCCGACCAGGCACGCAGCGCGCACGGGCTGCCGAGCAGCAGATAGCGGCCGCCGCCGTCGGCTTCGGCCAGCAGCGGCAGCAGGTGGCGGGCGGCCGCCAGATGCGGCAGCACGTCGCGCTCCAGGCGACGACGCAGGGCGGCCACCGGCCGATCCAGCAGCCGCCCGGCCTTCGGCGGGCTGCCCAGGCTGGCGATCACCGCGCCCAGCGGTCGGTGCCGCTGGGCCAGTTCGGTGGCCAGACGCTGCGCAGACGCATCGTCGGCCACAGATCCCTGCACGATATCCAGCAGCGGCGATTGACCATGCTGGGCACGCAGTGCGTCCAGCCTGGCGGCGTCGCGCCCAATCACCACGGTTGGCATGCCGGCGTCGAGCAACGCGGCGACGATACCCATGCCCACGTTGCCCGCGCCGCCAATGACGGCCGTCTCGGTTTGAACCATCCCGCTCATGGGATTTTCGCTGCCAAGATCGGGACAATTCCGCGCTGTGCCCAGCGCGTCTGCAGTCCAGTTCGCTGCGCAGGCGCGCCGCCTGCCTGCCGCCGTGGCGAGCTGGAGAATTCGCGCAAGGTACTGTTGCGAAGCCGATTTTCCGCAAAAACGACCGGATCGAAGGCGTTTTCGATCGCACTATGCTTACTGGAGGACACGCCGAAAACATTGCACAACCACATGGCCGTGCTCCTGCATGGAGGGGATGCCGCATAAATTAGGCTGCAAAGCAGCACTTGATTAGTCCGGATTTAGGGGAATAATCGTCCCGCAAACGGTCTAATCCCTCCTGACCCCCGGAAGGCATCCCATGACTCACGATCTCAACGACACCTTGATCTTCGTCAAGGTGGTCGAACAAGGCAGCTTCATCGCCGCCGCCAATGCGCTTGGCCTGCCCAAGACCACCGTCAGCCGCAAGGTGCAGGAATTGGAAACCCGGCTGGGTGTGCGCCTATTGCATCGAACCACGCGCCGCATCGGCCTGACCGAAGCCGGCTCGGTGTACCACGAACATTGCCAGCGCATCGCGCGCGAATTGGAAGAAGCCGAAAGCGCAGTGGGGCAACTGCAATCCGGCCCGCGTGGCTGGTTGCGTTTTACCGTGCCCTATTCGCTGGGCATTACCTGGATCGCGCCGTTGCTGGGCGAATTCCACGCGCAATATCCGGAAATCCAGCTGGACATGCATCTGGGCAACGAAAAGCTGGACCTGATCGGTGGCGAAGCCGATCTGGCATTGCGCGTCGGCGCGCTGCCCGATTCCAACCTGGTGGCGCGCAAGCTCGGCAGCTTGCGCACCCAGGTGTTCGCCAGCCCGTCCTACATCGAACGCTATGGCGAGCCGCTGCATCCGGACGAATTGCAGTTCCATCGCACGCTTGCCTTGCGCAAGAACCGCAATGTGCACAACAACCGCTTTTTCTGGTCGCTCAGCGACGGCAGCGATGTACGTGATTTCCCGGTCAATCCGCTGATGGTGGCCAACGATCCGGCTGCGCTCAACGGTGCAGTGTTGTGCGGCGAAGGCCTGCTGCTGACTGGCGATGTGATGGCCAAACCGTTCGTGCAATCGGGCCTGGTGCGCCGCGTGCTGGCCGGTTGGACCGGGCCCAAGGTGGACTTCAACGCGGTGTTCGCCGGCGGCCGCCTGGTGTCGCCGAAAGTGCGGGCGTTCGTGGACTTTTTGGTGACGCGCATGAACTTCGATGCCGATTACATGATGGCGCAGTGCCCTGCCCGTCTGGCCGCACAAAAGGCCGACAACGATGCGAAGGTCGAAGTGGGCGCAGAGGCGGAGTTGCGCGCCGAAGGCAAGCGCATTCTGGAAAACGTCACGGCATAGTGCCGAATCGAATGCGCCGACGGTGGACGCCGTCTGGCGCAGGCCGGAACTTCATCGATGCAGCGCAGTGCATGCATCTTTGGCTCCACCATCGCGTGCAGTCGAAGCCAGCTCGGTGCTTTGCAGATGATCACTGCACTGAGTGACGGGTTGGGAAGATGGGAGGCGTCAGCCGTCGTGTCGTTGGCTGTGATCGTCTGATGCGCGCAAAGCCGATTTGGCGGGCGTGCGGTGCCCGCGCCGCTCGCGGGACACGCCGTAAACCCATCCATGGGGGCTCGATGGCGGCATCCATGCCGCCGACGGTCCCGCAAGTGGCGAGGACTCCGCACCAGACAGTTGGCTGGTGGCTCGAGAGAGAACGCGTCATACGGAAAGGATTCGGCCTCTGCTTGGGCGCTACCATCTGGCCACCCTCGTCACGTCGCAGCGAACGTCGTCTGTCGCCTGCACTGACACACCAACCGTCTCGACTGGTCCTTGCCCGCTCACCGTCGCGGGACCCTTGGCAGCATGGATGCCGCCAAGGAGCGTACAGGTACGTACTTGCAGCGTTTCCGGCGATGGTGGGCGGGCAAGGACCCTGCACCAAAAGGACCCTGCACCAACACTCAGAGTTGCGGCTTTGAAGTTTTACAGTTCCGCAGACGTGCCAGCCGATGAAGTGAGAACGGTTGGGACTTCAAACCGCACAGACCAGCCGCTATATACCAAAGCGGTTGGGTTAGCTGTTCTTGATCACACATCATGCAGCACTAAAAAAAAAACAGGCCGCTTTCGCGGCCCGTTTTCAGCACATCCAATACACCGCAGATTAGAGTGGCTAACAAAACGTAGCGAGCGGTCGTCAGGTGGGCGTGGACGGCGCACAGGAACCGGAGTGTACGAGGGGTACATGAGGATTCCGAGCACCGGCCGCGCCCGCCTGGCGGCTGCGCAGTAGTTTTGTTAGCCGCTCTTAGTCATCCGACTCACCACGGGTTACTGCATCACACTCAGCGCATGCCGCTGTTGCTGGCAGCGCCTTCTGCACGCAAGGGAATCAGGCGGATTTCGACGCGACGGTTCTTGGCGCGGCCGGCATCGGTGGTGTTGTCGGCAATCGGATAACGCTTGCCCGCACCCATAGTTTCCATGCGCTCGCGCTGCACACCTTGCGCGGTCAAATACTGCGCAACTGCGCTGGCGCGCTCTTCGGACAGGCGCTGATTGGCCGCATCGCTACCGACGCTATCGGTATGCCCAACCACTTCCACCATGGTCTGGTTGTACTCGCGCAGGGTGGAGGCCACGCCGTTGAGCGCGGTGTAGAACTGCGGTTTCAAGGCCGACTTGCCGAAGTCGAAAGTGATGCCGTCGGGCAAGTTCAGGCTGATGTTGTCGCCCTGGCGCTGCACCTCGATACCGGTATTGGCGGTGCGCTCACGGAGTGCGCGCTCCTGGCGATCCTGGTACTGGCCGATCGCCGCACCGCTCAGTGCACCGATACCGGCACCGACCATTGCGTGCTGACGACGCTCCGTGGCGCTGTCGCCGCTGAGCAGGCCTGCAGCCACACCGATAGCGGTACCGATCAACGCATTGCGACCGGTGCGGTTCTGCTGTTGCGTCTGCTCGCCGTATTGGTCGCGCTGCACATACGAGCCGCCGGTGGCGCAAGCGGACAACGCAACGGCGCTGGCCAGTGCAACGGCAAGACTCTTGGTGGCTGCTGGGGACATGGTGTTCTCCTATGGCCGGACCATCCGGCGCTCAATCATGTGCGCGAGGATAAACAGATCCACGCGACTGGCGCATGATGAAAACCGCGGCAACCCGTGTGTAATGGGCATGCCATTCAGGAAAACGTTTTCGGCGATGACACGTACACGCGTGTCGCCGCATTCACCAGTGCGTGCCAGCAAACAGCACGCGTTCCATGCTCTCTACTCAATCATCAGACAGCACGGCATGCAACGTGGAAACAGGCGCACGCGCATCGACAAGCCGCGACTAGGCGCGCGATTTCGCATACGCGGCCAACGCCGCATCGCGGCCCTCGGCCAAGCCAATGATCGGGGCGCGCGGATACTCCGGTGCAAAGCGTGCCAGCGACAATGGATGCAACCACGGCGCGAAGCGTTCCTTCACCGCAAGCTTGGCGAGCTCAGGTACCCAGCGCGTGATGTATGTCGCGTGCGGATCGAATTTTTCTGCCTGCGTCACCGGATTGAAGACGCGGAAATACGGCGCCGCATCGGCGCCGGTGCCCGCCACCCACTGCCAGCCCAGTGTGTTGTTGGCCAGGTCCGCATCGACCAGGGTGTCCCAGAACCAGCGCGCGCCTTCGATCCAGTGGATGCGCAGATGCTTGCACAAAAAACTGGCGACGATCATGCGTACGCGGTTGTGCATCCAGCCGGTATGCCAGAGCTGACGCATGCCTGCATCGACGATGGGAATGCCGGTGCGACCGCGCTGCCAGGCCTGCAATGCCACCGGGTCGACCGTTGCCCAATCGAATCCTGCAAAGCGCGGATTGAGATTCTGGTTGGTGGTGTCCGGGAAGTGATGCAGCAAGTGATACGCAAAGTCGCGCCAGCCCAGCTGCCTGATATAGCCATCGATTTCCGCGCCATTGCGCGCAGTGCGCTGCGCCTCCAGCGCGCTGGCGATCCGCCACGGAGCAATCTCGCCGAAGTGCAGATGCGGCGACAGTTGCGAGGTGCCGACACGGTCGGGGCGATCGCGGTTTTCGCGATATCCAGACAACGCGCCGTCGATAAAGATCTCCAGCATTTCGTGCGCGCCGGCTTCGCCGGGCTGCCAGTGCTCCCAGAAGCCTTGGTCCCACTGCAAGCCCGGCACCAACTGCAGCGTGTCCAGCGCATCGGTCTTCAAGCTTGGAGGCAGCGGCGGCAGGCGACGTGGCGCAACCATCGCGGTTGGCAATTGCAGCTGCGTCAGCGCATTGCGCCAAAACGGGGTAAACACCTTGTATGGGCCGCCCTGCTGCGTGGACAACTGCCACGGTTCGAACAGCAGTGCGGCATTCCAGCTCTGCACCTCAATGCCGCGCTCGCGCAAATCGCGCTTGATCTGTGCGTCGCGCGGCTGCGTGGCCGGCTCGTATTTGCGGTTCCAGTACACCGCCACCGCGCCGGTCTGCGCGATCACCTTATCCAGCACCTGCGCGCTGCTGCCAGCGCGAATGACCAGACCGCTGCCGAGCTCGCGCAAGGCGCCATCCAGTGCTGCAAGCGAGCGATGGCGCCAGGTGCGCGATGCGGCGCCAAGCGTCCATTCGCCCTCTTCGTGCGGCGCATCGATGTACAACGGAATCGGGTGATGCCCCGCATCGAGTGCCGCGCGCAAGGCCGGGTTGTCTTGCAGACGCAGATCGCGACGGAACCAGACGATGGCGTATGACATACGAACTCGGCAGCGAACGATGATGCTGCGCAGCATAAGCCAGCGGGTGCAACGATGGCGCGATGCCGGGCGCCGGATGACCGCCCGGCCGATCTGCCGCAGCGCTTACTCGAAACTGCCCACCGAGTCGTGCGCCAGGTTGTCGAAGCGGGTGTATTCGCCGAAGAACTTGAGCTTGCACGAGCCGGTCGGTCCGCCGCGGTGCTTGCCGATGATGATTTCGGCCAGGCCCTTGTCCGGGGAATTTTCCTTGTTGTAGTAATCGTCGCGGTAGATGAAGACGATCATGTCTGCGTCCTGCTCGATTGCGCCCGACTCGCGCAAGTCCGCCATCACCGGGCGCTTGTCGGTGCGGGTTTCCAACGAGCGGTTGAGCTGCGACAACGCAATCACCGGCACGTTGAGTTCCTTGGCCAGGCCTTTCAGCGAGCGCGAGATTTCCGAAATTTCGGTCGCGCGGTTTTCGCTGTTGCCCGGCACCGACATCAGCTGCAGGTAGTCGATGACGATCAGGCCCAGGTCGTGCTCACGCTTGAGCCGGCGGCACTTGGAACGCAGCACTTCCGGCGACACGCCCGGGGTGTCGTCGATAAAGATCTTGGTTTCCTTGAGCATCTTGATCGCGCCGGTCACGCGCGCCCAATCCTCGTCTTCCAGCGCACCGGTCCGCAGGCGCTGCGCATTGATGCGGCCATTGGAGGAGATCAGGCGCATCGCCAACTGCGAGGCCGACATTTCCATCGAAAACACCGCCACGCCCTTCTTGGACTTGATCGCCGCATATTCGGCGATGTTCAGCGCAAAGGTGGTCTTGCCCATCGCCGGACGCGCCGCCAGAACGATCAGGTCGGTCGGCTGCAGACCGGCGGTCATCGCATCGAAATCGGTGTAGCCGGTCGGCAGGCCGGTGATGTTGCCGCCGTTTTCGAAGCGGTTGCGCAGCTCTTCGAACGCATCCTTCAATGCCCCGGGCATCGCCACGAAATCGGTTCGCCCGCGCGCGCCGGCTTCGGCGATCTTGAACACGGCTTTTTCGGCCGAGGACAGCAACTCGACGCTGTCGCGCCCTTCCGGCTGAAAGCCGTCGTTGACGATGGTGGTGCCCACTTCGATCAACTGCCGCAGCACCGCCTTGTCGCGCACGATTTCCGCATACGCGGCGATGTTGGCCGCCGACGGCGTTGTGCTGGCCAGCTCGATCAGGTACGCGCCATCGCCCACCTGCTCCAGCTTGCCTTGCGACTCGAACCACTCGCCCAGGGTCACTGCATCGAACGGGCGGTCTTTCTCGTTCAGCTCGCGAATCGCGCGGTAGATCAGCCGATGGTCGCGTCGGTAAAAGTCGTTTTCGGTGAGCTGGTCGTTGACCCGGTCGAACGCATCCGGCGCCAGCATCAAGCCACCCAGCACAGCCTGCTCGGCCTCGACCGAATGCGGCGGTACCCGCAGCTGGTCCAGACGCGGCTCGGGACGATCGTAATCGTCGTCGTCGCGATCGCGACTGCGCTTGGAACGGAAACCAGGACGAGCGGACATGGACAAACAAACCTGACACGGGCAGACGAGGGCAGGAAGCATAGTCATCGGCGCGGCCGGCGACCATGCACAACTCTGTGGATAACTGGTGGATAGCTGGTGCATGCGCGTTTTACGCGCCGGCCGTCGCAGATGCCGAGACCCTTGCACCGCTTGGGTTTCCGCCCTCCCCCAGGACCCGGCGGGGCGCCGCACCAATGCGCGGCGCCACTGTGGTCAACTCAGCGCTTGAGGTGCCCGATCAGGCCCAGGAACTGGTCAATGAAGCCCTGCAGGAACTTGCGGCTGTCGGCATTGGCGATCTGGTCGTCCGGCCCGAACAGGTCGTCCTTGTATTGCAGGAACACTTCCGGCTGGCCGAGCACGTGCATATCCAGATACGCCAACACGTTGCGAAGGTGCTGCTGCGCGGTGGCAGTGCCGATCGCGCCGACCGAGATACCCACCACCGCCGCCGGCTTGCCGGCAAACGCGCTATCACCGTAGGGACGCGAGCCAGTGTCGATGGCGTTCTTGAGCACGCCGGGAATGGAGCGGTTGTATTCGGGAGTGACGAACAGCACCGCATCGGCAGCACGGATCTGCTGCTTCAGGCGCGTGCCTTCGGCGGGATAATCGCCGTCGCGGTCCTGGTTGTACAACGGGATATCGCCGATCTCCAGGTACTCGAACACGGCCTTGTCGCCGGCCAGATGCTCCAGCGCGCGCGCCAGTTGGCGGTTATACGACTCTGCGCGCAGGCTGCCGACCAGCACGGCAATGGTGAGCTTGCTCATGGGGAATGCTCCGTGGAAACAGGGCCCCACCCTACCCAGCCGGATGCTCAGGGCTGGTGAAACGCCGCCAACATCTGCGGCGCAAGCGGCGGTGCATACATGCAAACACGGCAACGTTCATAGGTGGTTTCGCCCACGCCGACCCGTATGCACACCACGACGCCCGGCGTCAGCGTACCAGGGCCGCGCGCTGTTCGCGCCAGTGTGCCTGCCAGGCCTGGAACATCAGCACCGTCCAGAGATGCGTATGCCATTTGCGCTCGCCACCGTTGAAGTCGCGCCACAGGCGGGCCACGCTGTCGGCGGCGAACACGCCCTCGCGCTGCAGGGCGCCGTGCGCCAGCAGATCGTCCGCCCAGCCGTGCAGATCGCCGCGCAGCCATGCGCTGACCGGTGCACCGAAGCCGCGCTTGCCGCGATACACCATTGCGTCCGGCAGGTAGCGGCACAGCACACGCTTGAGCAGATACTTGCTCACTCCATCGCGATATTTCAGCGACAGCGGCAGCGACCAGGCGAATTCGGCCACGCGCCAATCCAGCAGGGGCGCACGCGCTTCCAGCCCCACCGCCATGGTGGTGCGATCCACCTTGCACAGCAGATCGTCCGGCAGGTAGGCGGCAAAATCGGCCAGCATCATCGCGTCGGCCGGCGTACCGGACCCATGCAGTGGGTCGGCCAGGCTGTAGAAACTGTCGGGTTCGGTGGCGCCCAGCACCACCGCGGCCGGATCGCGCCAGCGCGAAATGCGGTTGCGGTAGATGTCGCCGATGCCGCGTGCGCCGGCCTCGGCCACCAGCGCAGCGAGCCCGCCGGTGCGCGAGGATTCGCCATTGCGACGTGCCGCCGATGCCATCAGGCGACGCAGCGGGCCAGGCACCAGGCCATGCATGCGCCAATTGCGCAGTGCACGCTGATACCGCCCATAGCCGAAGAACAATTCGTCGCCACCATCGCCGGACAGCGCCACCGTGACCCCGCCGCGCGCAAGCCGTGCGACCAACGCCGTCGGCACTTGCGACGCATCGGCAAAGGGTTCGTCGAACATGTCCGGAAGGTTCGGCACCACCGCCAGCGCATCGGCGCCGCTGACAGAGAGTTCGGTGTGGTCGGTGCGCAGATGCGTGGCCACTTCGCGCGCCAGCGGCGCTTCGTCGTGATGCGAGCCTTCGAAGCCGATGCTGAAGGTATGCACCGGCTGCGCGCTCTGCGCCTGCATCATCGCAGTGACGATGGACGAGTCGGTGCCGCCGGAGAGAAACACACCCACCGGCACATCGGCCACCATGCGCAAGGCCACCGCATCGCGCAGCACGCCATCCAACTGCTCTTCGGCCTGCGCGTCGGTACCGGTGAACGGTGTCGCCAGCGCGCGTTGCATCGCCTCGCGCGCGTTCCAGAACGGTTGTTGCGCCTGATCGGGCCGATGCGCGGCCGCGCCGGCTGCCACGGCGTGCGCATCCATGCGTAGCACCCGGCCGGGCATCAGCTTGAAGGTGTGCTCGTGGATGCAGGCCGGCGCCGGGATATAGCCCAGCCGCAGCAGCAGCGTGAGCGCATCGCGATCCACGCCGTTGTCGAAGTCCGGATGCTGCCACAAGGCCTTGAGTTCGGAACCGAACACCAAGGTGTCGCCGGCCCACCCGTAGTAGAGCGGCTTCTTGCCAACGCGGTCGCGGGCCAGGAACAGGCAGTTGTCGCGCTCGTCCCACAAGGCAATGGCGAACATGCCGTTACAGCGGGTCAACGTCTCGTCCAGACCCCACTCCACCACTGCCGCCAGCAGCACTTCGGTATCGGAGTGGCCGCGGAAGCGATGCCCCAGCGCGGACAGTGCAGCGCGCAGCTGCGCGAAGTTATAGACCTCGCCGTTGTAGGCCAGCACGTAGCGGCCATCGGCCGAGCGCATTGGCTGATGGCCGAGCGGCGACAGATCCAGAATGCTCAAGCGTTGATGCGCCAGTGCGACGCCGGCCTGCGCATCGCACCAGGTACCGGCATCGTCGGGGCCGCGGTGGCGCAAGGCGGCCCCCATCGGCCGCACCAGCGCATCGAGCTGTTCGCCATGCAGGCGCGGCGAAGCCAGCAACAGTCCTGCCAATCCGCACATCGTCAGCGCTCCTGCCGGCCGGCCACGGGTAACCGGGCGACGCCGACACGCGTGACTCTTTTCAGCCGCCCGAGCAGGCGCACGGCAAATACCGATGCCGATGCCGATGCCGATGCCGGAGAGTAAAGGCAGCTGTCCGCCAAGCACACAGTCCTGAAGCAGCAAGCCGCGTGCAGATCGCGCAGACGGCTCATGCCGTCACCGACGCAGCGGCCGGCATCGGCACGAAGCGGGGCAGCGCCTGGACGCGCTGCAACCATTCGCAAATCGCCGGCGAGCGTTCCAGATCGAAACCGCCGTCTTCGGCGCAGTGGGTGTAGGCAAACAGGGCGATATCGGCGATGCCGTAGTCGCTACCGGTGAACCAGGCGTGCTGCTGCAGATGCTGCTCCATCACCGCCAGCGCCTGCTCGCCGCGTGCGCGCAGCTGTGGCAACTCGGCGCGGCGCGCGGCGGCGCGCGGCGTCCACAGGCTGATGAACCGCGCCACCCCCACATAGGGCTCATGGCTGTATTGCTCGAAGAACATCCAGCTCAATGCCTGCGCCCGCTGCCACGCATCGGTGGGCAAATACGGGGTGCCTTCGGCCAGCCAGAACAGGATCGCGTTGGATTCGGTCAACACGCGGCCATCGTCGCGCTCGACCATCGGCACCTTGCCGTTGGGGTTCTTGGCCAGATACGCGGGCGTGCGGGTCTGCCCGGCCACGCTGTCCACCTCAACCCAGTGATAGCGGCTGCCCAACTGTTCAAGCAGCAGGCGCACCTTGTAGCAATTGCCGGAACTGGATATGCCATGGACGGTCAACGGGGGACGCACGGTCGACATTTGGCTGGCTCCGCGGCAGCAACGAGGGGAGTGGCAGTGTCACAGCCCCGCGTGCCTTTGCAAAGCCCTGCACGCAGCAACGGCGCACCGATGCCGGTTTGCGTGCACTGCCGCGCGAGCTGCGTCAGGCCAAGGCCACCACCGCAACCGGCACGCTCAACACCGCAATCAGCATGCCCATTGCCGCCACCGTCAGCGCCCAGGCGCCGAACGCACGCGTGCGCGCACAGCCGGCAGCAGCGGCCGCCGCCTGCACCGAGCAGACCGGCCACCACAGCGCCCCCAGCATCAGCAGCAAGATGCATGCTGCCAATTGCGCCATGCCGGCCGGATCGGTCGCGCCGGTGCGCAGCAATGCAACCTGGCCCTTGAGCGCGACCACGGCCGCCAGCAGGCACACCAGCCACGGCAAGGCGCAGCCGGCCATCGCCGGCAACACCTGCCCAAGCGGGGCACCGCTGCCCATCCAACGCAGGATCTGCTTGAGCAGCACGCATCCCAGCAAGGCGATTGCAACCACGACAATGATCCCACCGGCCTTGGCCCATAGCGGCAGCGCGTGCAGCCACACCCACGCCGACAGCAGCGTGGTCGCCGCAAACACCGCCCAAGCGCTCCAGCGCAACCGAGCGTGCTGCGGCATCCGCGTCACCGTGGCATAGGGATCGAACATGATTCCGCCCAGCCCACCGCCGCGCCACCAGAAAAAGCAGGCCGCCAGCAACACCACCAAGCCAGCCAGCGGGTAGCTGAGCGCACGCCAGTCGGGAGGCTGGGTGCGCCGCTTCGGCGTGAGATCGTAATTGAAGTACAGCAGGTCGCGCGCGCGTTCCATGTCGGCAGCCGCGCGCGCCACGTCGTTGGCCGGAATGCGGTCGGTGAAGCGCTGCCATTCGCCCACGATGACCATCTTTCCCTCGCGCATCGCAATGCTGCGCGAGAAGCGGAACCACGGATTGGCGACCACTTGCGTGTCTGCCTTTACCTGGGTCGCCGGGTCGCTGTGCACGCGCACGGTCTGCCGAGCCAGCCGCGGGCCGCCCAGCGCCAGCGGGCTCTTGCGCGCCTCTTTCGGTAACGCATCCATCCACTCGCCAAGCTGGAACAACGGGAAACCCAGCTCATCGCCCTCCTCGGCTGGCCACTCCAGCCGGTAGGCCTCGTGCGTGCGCACATTGAGCGGGTCGGCAGCGTCGATGCTCGGCACGCGCACCTGGGTCAGCGCGGTGTAGTACTGCTGCATGAATTCCAGATAGTGCTCGCCTACGTTCTGCGCACCATCGTCGTCGAAGCTGCTGGCGACACGCTCGCCGCGGCCCTGGCGATACATGGTGTCCACCGTGAAGCTTGCCCAGCGCTGCGACTTGCGCAGCGAAATGGAAATTTCTTCGTTCACTTCGATCTGCGGCAACGCAGGCATCGGCGCAGGCACTTCAACCAATGTGTCCTGCCCCGCAATCACGGGCAATCCGCGCACGAACGGCAGCGGCCGACGCTGTGCCAACGGGCCCTCTTCGCGATCGCGCGTGGCATCTACCCACACCTCGCCCTGCGGCAGATGCACACGCACCACCACATGATCGAAGGCGTACGGACTGGGCAAGCGCTTTTCCAGCCCATGCCCTTTGTCGCTGTTGACCAGCACCGGCTCGGCGCGGATGCCGGCCAGCTGCAGCAGTGCGATCAGCAGCGTCGCCTTGTCCTTGCAGTCGCCGTAGCGGTTGCGCAGCGTTACTTCGGGCGCGTGCGGGGCGTGCGAGTTTTCGGCCATGTCCAAGCCGACGTAACGGATCTCGCCCTGCACGAACGCCACGGCGCGCAGCAATGCACCTTGCGGGTCGTCGCCGCGCAACATCAGGCTCTGCGCCATCTTGGCTGCCACCTGCGGCTGGTTGAATGCACGCGGGTACAACTGCGCCGCCCAGGCCGCCACCGCCCCCCAACTGCCGGCGGTGGACACTTCGATTGCGCCATACGGGTTCACATCGTCCGGCGCGTCTTTTTCTTCCTGCACCGCCGCAATGTTGCTGGCGCCGATGTCCAACTGCGTCACCCCATCGAGCGTGCGCACGTTCCGGCCGAACCCCGGTACGCTGATGCGCCACTGCAGCGGCATGTCGGCCCGATAGCGCACACGGACATGGCGTTCGCCCAGCGGCACGCCGTAGCGCGCTTCGAACACGTCGTAATAGCCTTTGCCGAATACCGGATTGCTGCCGCTGATGGTCACGCCATAGTCGACGCGATCGCCCACGCGCAGGTCGGGCAGGGTGATCGACAGGGTCAGCGCGCCATCGATCAAACCGTTCTCCAGCCCGCTCTCGCGCCGCAATCTGGCGTAATGCGCCTGGGTGCGCATATCGATGCGCTTGCCGGCGCGCCAGACATCCAGGCTGTTGAGCTCCAACTGCTGGTATTGCGGCTGATAGTCGATGGAAATCTGCCCGGCTTCCTCCAGGCTTTTGGCGCGCTGCACGGTGTAGCTGAGCCGGCGGTAAGCCGGCGGCACGCGGCCGGTCAGATCAACCTGGTCGGACACCAGCTCATAACGCAGCCCGGCAGCGCCAGGCACGTTCTCGGCAACGGCATCTGCCACCACCCAGCCCGGCGTCGGCGCCATGCGTGGCGCCTCGTTGGCCCGTGCTGGCACGATGCCCCGCGCCGGCCAGCAAACACATCGTCCAGAACACGCCGCACAGGCGTCGCATCACATTCTTGCTGATCAAGCCCCCACTCCTCGTCAAAACGCATTGAGTCTTGTCAGCGCACGGCCCACCACCAGCCGATGCACGGTTTCAGTGCCTTCGTAGGTGATCACCGATTCCAGGTTCAGCGCATGCCGGATCGCCACATGCTCGGTGGTGATGCGGGCCGCGCCCAGCAGGTCGCGGCATTGGCGCGCCACATCCAGCGCCATGCGGCAATTGTTCCATTTTGCCAGCGAGATCTGCTCCGGCTGCAATGTCCCGGCTTCCTTCAAGCGCCCAAGCTGCAAGGCGAGCAGCTGGGCGGTGGAATCCGCCGCGCCATGTCGGCCAGTTTGATCCGCGCGCTTTGCGTGGCAGCCAGCGGCCGGCCGAACAGGATGCGCTCGCCGGCATAGGCCAGCGCCTCGCGCAGGCAGGCCACTGCCGCGCCGATCGCGCCCCAGGCAATGCCGTAGCGTGCCTGGTTGCGGCAACTCAGCGGCGCCTTCGAACCGGCCGCCCGCGGCAACCGCATCTGCTCGGGCACGAACACATTGTCCAGGAACAGGCCCGAGGTGACCGACGTACGCAGGCTCATCTTGTGGCCGATGTCGTGCGCGCTGAAACCCGCACTATCGGTCCCGACCAGGAAGCGGCGCACGCCATCGTCGGTATGCGCCCAGATGATCGCAAGCCCGGCAATGCTGCCGTTGGTGATCCACAGCTTGGCGCCGTTCAAGCGCCAGCCGTCGCCTTCGCGCACCGCCCGCGTCGTCATCGCGGCCGGGTCCGACCCGCCCTGCGCCTCGCTCAGGCCGAAACAGCCGATGACCCGGCCTGCCGCCATTTCCGGCAGCCAGCGCTGCCGCTGTTCGTCGCTGCCGTAGGCGTGGATGGGGTACATGCACAACGACGATTGCACGCTGACGAAGCTGCGCAGGCCGCTGTCGCCGCGCTCCAGTTCCTGGCAGATCAATCCGTAGGACACCGCGCCAAGGCCCGCACCGCCATCGCGCGCCGGCAGGCTGGCACCCAGCAGCCCCAGTTCCGCCAACTCGGGGATCCACTCGCGCGCAAAGCGCCCGGCATCGAACCCATCGCCGATCGCCGGTATAACCCGCGTATCGGTGAAGCGCGCGACCGCATCCTGCTCCGCCCGCTCTTCGTCGGTGAGCAGCGCGCGTACGTCGAACAGGTCATCGGGGCGCACCGGCATGTTGGCTTCCATCGCAAGCTGAAACCTCGATTATCTGACAGTTGCCGGCCCAACATGGCAGTGCAGCCGCCCGGGAATGGCGCAAATGAAAAGAGCCGGCAATGCCGGCTCTCTTCTCACTGCTGCGCTGACTGCGCGTCGCTGCGGCTAACCCGTTACTGCCGGGTACTCAAACCGTCCTGGCGTACGTTGGAGTCGCCCGCCGTCGATGCCATCTGGGTCACCAGCTGGCCATCGACCACCGGCAGACGGTCGCTGGTGGGCTTGTCGTTCATGCGCACGGTCTTTTCGAACCCGTCGTAGCGGTAGGTGACGTCATAGGCCACCACATTGTCGGCGTCGCCCAGCGAGATGCGTTCGCCCGGCTTGCTGTCCATGCGCATGGTGCCGGTGGTGCCATCGGCATTGCGGTAGGTCACGTCGTAACCGACCACGCGCGAGGACGAGGAGTTGGCATTTTCGGTATGGCACTGATGCTCGGTGCGATCCACTACACGGCCGCCGACGTGGTTGCGGTCGATGCGGTTACCGATGAAGCCGCCACCCACCGCGCCTGCGGCGGTCGCCAGCTTGCGACCATTGCCGCCACCCACCTGGTTGCCGATCAGGCCGCCGATGAGCGCACCGGCCACGGTGCCACCCACGTTACCGTCGCGCTCGGGCAAACGCTCCTGCACCACGACATCGCGGCACACTTCGCGCGGCGAGGTGCTAGTGGTGGTTTCGCGGACGGCGTTGCTGTTGATCACCTGCGCGTACTGCGGCTCGCGCTGGGTAATGGGGGCGACCTTGACCACATCGGCATATTCCAGGCCGCGCGGCGCCGGCTGGCCGTTGGCGACAAAATCGCCGGACGACGGGCGGTTATTCATGAAAGCGGCAGTGGCAACGCCTCCGACCAGCAAGGCACCAGCAGCGACCAGTATAGTTGTCGTATTGCTCTTCATCACCAGCTCCCTGCGGACGCACCGCGTTGTTGACGGCCGTAATTCCAGCATGGGAACCCTGAACAAAAAGGCGCTCGCTCATGAACACGACGGTTAAGTTCAGCTAGCGGTTACTTCATGCATCTCTAACAGCCGGAGCATTCGCATGCGAAATCCCCTGACCGCACGGGCGCTGGATTGGGCCAGCACGCTGCGCTATCCCACCTTGTTCAAGCTGGCTGCCGCGCTGTTTCTGATTGACGTGGTGATGCCGGACCCGATCCCGTTCCTGGACGAAGTGCTGTTCGGCCTGACCACGTTGCTGCTGGCCAACTGGAAAACCCGCAGGGCGCCAGTGCCGGCACCGGTACGCCGCGACTGATGCGGTTGATCGACAGCCATTGCCATCTGGATGCAGGCGAGTTCGACCACGACCGTACGGCGGTGATCGCTCGCGCACAGGCCTCAAGCGTCATGCAGCAAGTGGTGCCGGCGATCACCACTGCCAGCTGGCCGGGCCTGCGTGCGGTCTGCGATCAGGCGCCCGGCCTCTACCCGGCCTACGGCCTGCATCCGCTGTTCCTGGATAAGCACCGCCCCGCGCACCTGCAGGAGCTAGCCGAGTGGATCGAACGCGAGCGGCCGTGCGCGATTGGCGAATGCGGCCTGGACTTTTTCGTCGACGGACTGGATGCGCAGGCGCAGCGCACCTATTTCGATGCTCAGCTGCAACTGGCCAAGCGGTTCGACCTGCCGCTGATCGTGCATGCGCGCCGCGCCACCGAGGAAGTCATCACCCGCATCAAGGCGGTGGGTGGCCTGCGCGGCGTGGTGCACAGCTTTGCCGGCAGCCCCGAGCAGGCGCAACAGCTGTGGAAACTGGATTTCATGATCGGCCTGGGCGGCCCGGTGACCTACCCGCGTGCCAATCGCCTGCGCGGGCTGGTGGCCAGCATGCCGCTGCAGCACCTGCTGCTGGAGACCGACGCGCCGGATCAGCCCGACGCCGGCAACCGCGGCCAACGCAACGAGCCGGCGTATCTGCGCACGGTATTGGACTGCATCGCCCAGCTGCGCGGGCAAGACCCTGCGCACATCGCTGCGCAGACATCCGCCAACGCACGCAGTCTGTTCGGCCTACCGAACTGAGCGCAGCGTGCGTATCAGCGCGCGGTCAGCACGACAGCGCGCAGGCAACATCACGAGGCCGCAACCGCCGCGGCTGCCGGCGTCGCCGCCGCAGCCTTGGGCTTGAGCAACATGTCCAGCGCCTTGCCCACTGCCACGAATGCGAAGGTGCCGGTGATATGCGTGGCCGCACCCAGCCCTGCCCCGCAATCCAGCTTGAGCGTGGCATCGGCATCGAGCTGCGGGCGGATACCGCAGACGCTGCCGTCGGCCTGCGGGTATTTGACGTTTTCCAACGAATACACCGCGGGCACGCCGAAGTAACGCTGCGGGTTCTTGGGGAAATTGAATTCGCTGCGCAGCTTCTTGCGGATCAGCGCCAGCATCGCATCGTGCTCGGTGCGCGAGACATCGCGCACGCGCACCAGCGTTGGGTCGGTGCGCCCGCCAGCCGCGCCCACGGTCAGCAGCGGCAACTTGCGCCGCCGGCACCAGGCGATGGTTTCCACCTTGACCCGAAAGCTGTCGCAGGCATCGATCACCAGGTCCAAGCCCTCACCCAGCAAGGTGTCGATATTGCCCGAGGTCAGGAAAGCCTCGACCGCGTCGGCGTCGATGTCGGGATTGATCGCCACGCAGCGTTCGGCCATCGCACGCGCCTTGTTGCGCCCGTACTGCCCGGCCAGCGCCGGCAGCTGCCGGTTGGTGTTGGACACGCACACGTCATCGGCATCGATCAGGCGGATGTGCCCCACCCCGGTGCGTGCCAGTGCCTCGACCACCCACGAGCCCACACCACCCATGCCGACCACCGCCACGCGGCATGCCGACAAGCGCTCGACCGTGCCGACCCCATACAGCCGGTCGATACCGGCAAAGCGTTCACGCCATTGTGCTTTCATCGACCTATTTTACGCGCGCCACCCAGGGCGCGCCCACGCTGCCGCAACGCACGTTGCGTCCCAGGAGCCACCTGATGCACGCCCCGCCTCCCCCCCAATCCCGTGCGGCCCGTTACGCCTTCATGCTGGTGCTGGGCCTGCTGATCGGCCTGGTTGCCACCGTCATGGTCGCCAACGCACTACGGGTGCGACGCGAGCCGGTGCGCGACAGCTTGATGCAGATCATGGCCTACCAGTTACGCATGCTGCGACCGGACGCAGGCGCCGCCTGCACGCCGGCGCAGCAACAGCGACGGCTGCAATCACTGCGCCTGCTGGCCGACGAAGTCGAGCCGGCATTCCCCGCGATTGGCGAGGACCGTCGCTTCAGCGAGCACGCACAGGCATTGTGCGCCGCGTTGGATCAGGCCCAGGGCGTGACGCTGACCGATTGCAGGCAGCTGGACCAACTCCACACACGCATCTCCGACGCCTGCGAGGCCTGCCATCGCGACTTTCGCTGAGGTTTGATGAATACGGCGCTCGGGTTTCGTTAAGCCTGCAGTGCCGTAGTTGGCAGGCCGTTCACCTGGACCATCACACGATGACGTCGCCGCGGCCCCGGCCGCCTTTTCGAACCACCCGGAGAGATTTCATGAAGACCCGACTGCTCGTTATCGGCCTGGCCGCAACCGCGACCCTGGTTGGCTGCGCCACCTCCCAACCCCAATACGGCAGCTATCGCGGCGACCGTGGTTACGACCAGGGCTACTCGCAGACGCAGCCTTGCGTGGATTGCGGCATCGTGACCCGGATCGACGAAGTCGGCCCGACCCGCACCGCGCCGACCGGCACTGGCGCCGTGCTCGGTGGCATCGTGGGCGCGGTGGCCGCCCGCCAGATTTCCAAGGATACCGGCGGCAGCACAGGCAACAAGAACGTTTCGGCCGTCGCCGGTGCCGCTGCCGGCGCGCTGGCAGGTAACGCCATCCAGAACAACGTCACCAGTTCCAGCTTCGACGTGCAGGTGCGCATGGACGACGGCCGCGTGATCGTGGTCAATCAGCGCGACCTGGCTGGCGTGCGCGAGAACGCATATGTACGCGTGGTCAACGGCAAGGTCGTGCTGCGCTGATCCATCAGCTCGGCGGCGTACACGCCCTGCCACTGCGTCGCCAGTTGGAAAGGGCCGGGGACAACACCGTTGCAAACAAAAAGGCCCGCTGACGGGCCTTTTTGTTGCGTGGCTGATGCGCTCCGCGCAGCGGCTCAGACCACCTGCACTGCATCGGCCTGCAGGCCCTTCTGGCCTTGCACGACCGTGAAGCTGACCTTCTGACCTTCCTTGAGACTCTTGAAGCCCTGGATCTGGATCGCGCGGAAATGCACGAAGACGTCTTCGCCATTTTCGCGGCTGATGAACCCAAAGCCCTTGGCATCGTTGAACCACTTCACGACACCATTTTCGCGTTCGATGTTGGACATCTCGACTGACTCCCTACGACACTGTGATGGACGAGCGGTGGTGGCTGTGATTGCAAGGAGGAAGCGAGGTACAAGGATGTAGCGGATCAGAAGATCTGCCGCATCAGGCCACGATTCACGGTGACCTTTGCAAACAGCAGCGGCTGCAAATTAACCCGCACAAAATGAATTTTCAAGCACTCCTAGCGCCTTTTTGTCAAGCCTGAATTTGGACCTGGGTAACCATCATGGACACCGCCGTCGTTTACTACGTTCTGGCCGCAGCGCTGGTGCTGATCGGCCTGGCTGGCGTCTTCCTGCCGGCCCTGCCGGGCCTGCCACTGGTGTTCGCCGGCCTGCTAGTTGCCGCCTGGACCGACAATTTCACCCACATCGGTTGGGTGACACTGGTGGTGCTGGGGTTGATCACCGCGCTGTCGTATCTGGTCGACTTCTTGGCCACGCTGTACGGGGCGCAGCGGGTAGGTGCCAGCAAGATGGCGTTGTGGGGTTCGGTCATCGGGGGCATTGCGGGCATTTTCTTCATGCCGATCGGGCTGTTCGTCGGCCCGTTCGCTGGCGCCTGGCTCGGCGAGTATTACCAGACACGCAAGTCCGGCCAGGCCACCAAGGTCGGTATCGGCACATGGGTGGGCATCATGCTCGGCACCGCCACCAAGCTGGCGCTTGGCCTGTGCATGCTGGGCGTGTTCGCGATCGGCTGGTTTTTCTAGGAATTTGGAAAGGCTGACTGCGGTGCACGCGCTTGTTGTCCAGGAGGCACGTGCCGGCCACATGCGCGCATTCGGCTGACGTGTGCCGGGCACACGATGCGCATGCCCGCCTAGGGCAGCACGTTGCAAGCAGACGCTGGGACAAGGCGGTTCGGGCGAATGTTATGCCGCCGTGTACACATTGCATATGCAGACGCGACCGTTAAGCTGCGTGTCTCTGCGCCTGCCTGGCGCCTTCACCTCGGCCAGACCGCCCATGTCCAAGCACCACACCCGCCCCCTGATGCTGATCGCACTGGCCGCCGCGCCGTTGGCACATGCACAGGAAATCGCACCGCAGCCGGCCTCGCCGCAAGCCTGCACCTCGGTGACGTCCGATGCCGCTCGCCTGGCCTGTTACGACAAGGCACTGGGCTACACGCCGCAGCAAACAGCAGAGGCAGATGCCGCAGCGCAATTGGCCAAGCAGAAGGAAGCCAAGCCCGACGATACGCGCACCATCAGCCGGGTCGGCGATTTTTTCCGCGCCGACAGCCAGGACCAACCGAAAGAAGAAGCCGTGGCCAACGCCGGCCGCGGCTCGTTGCTGGACCGATGCTGGGAACTGGCCAAGGACTCCAAGTTGGGCACCTTCCAGCTACGCGGCTACAAGCCGGTGTACCTGTTGCCGGCCTTCTGGACCAGCGACACCAACCGCACCCCGCAATCGCCGAATCCGGCCAACTCGGTCAACACGCCGCAGCAGCTGGACAGCACCGAGCTCAAATTCCAGCTCAGCTTCAAGACCAAGGTGGTGGAAGACCTGTTCGGCGACAACGGCGATATCTGGATGGGCTACACCCAGAGCTCGCGCTGGCAGGCCTATAACGCCGATGCGTCGCGCCCGTTCCGCGAGACCAATTACGAGCCCGAAGCGATGCTGGTCTTTCGCAACAACTACAGCATCTTCGGCTGGAAGGGCCGCATGAGCGGCATCAGCCTCAATCACATGTCCAACGGGCGTGCCGACCCGCTGTCGCGCTCGTGGAATCGAGTGATCCTGAACTTCGGGCTGGATCGGGAGAACTGGGCGCTGACACTGCGCCCCTGGTTCCGCATCAAGGAAGACCGCGCCGACGACAACAATCCCGATATCGAGGACTACATGGGCCGCGGCGATGCGACGCTGGTGTACAACAAGGACGGCCACGAATTGGCGCTGATCGCACGCCATTCGCTGCGTGGCGGCGACCGCTCGCACGGTTCGGTGCAGCTGGATTACGGCTTCCCCATCACCAACCTGTTGCGCGGCCATGTGCAGGTGTTCGATGGCTACGGCGAAAGCATGATCGAGTACAACCACAAGGCAACCTACATCGGTGTGGGCGTGTCGTTGCTGGAGTGGTTCTAAGCACCGCCAGCACACCGAGCGCGTTTGCCGCCAGGCGGGCGCAGCCGGTGTTCGGTGTTTACCACTTCAATTCTGCGGGCCCCAAGCGCCGTACGGACTGCTCTGGCGAGGCTTCTTGATCGCCGTGGTCGCGGTCAATGGTGTTGCAGGTGCTCACGACAAGCGCTGGCGCCGATGATCGATCGCCTGCCCCGTGGTCCGGCGCATCGTACGATGGGGGCAATCGGCAAACTGCATCGAGTTGATCAAACGAAAAGGCCGACATGTGCGCATGTCGGCCTTTTCGTTTTACACACCCATGCGGCATGACACGTGCCCGCGGACCAGAGCATATTGCTATGGCCGGGGCTTGCCTGCATTCGACTCAAACGTCGAAAAAGTCAACCTTGCCGTCCTGCAAGGTGTAGTACGCACCGACCACGCGCACATCGCCGGCGCGCAATGGTTCGAGCAGCGCAGGTTCGGATGCGGCGCGCAAGCGGTCGACAGTACGCTTGACGTTGGCCTTGACCGAGTCGGCCAGCAGGTTTGCACCGCCCTTGGCCTTGGCGGTGAGCACCGCCGGGACGATCGGTTCGATCATCGCGCTGTTCGACGCGATGCGGAATGCGACATGGACGAGCCCCTGCTCGCTGGTTGGCGTCGCGATCCTACTATGTGGCGGACGCGACCAAACGGGCCGGATGGAGATTCTGCGATCAAAAGACGCGGCCCGCCGCTGCAGGTTCAGGTCCAGTCCGTCAGGCCTTCCCGGCGATAGGTTTCCTGGAATGCTGGGCGAGCCTTCATCCGCATTGCGTGCGCCCGCAGCGCCGGCCAGGTATCTGTCGGCCGCGGCATATTGCGCGACCAACGCATGAGCATGGTCAACATGAAGTCGGCCGCCGACAGCTGCTGCCCCAGCAGGTACGGGCCGTGCGCCTGCAGATACGTATGCACCTGCGCCCAGGCCGCTTCCAGCTGCGCGCGCGCCAGCGCCTGGGCGTGATCGGCATGCGCGGCACCAGCGGGTTCGTCGGGATAAAACCAGGCGCGGTACGCCGGCTGCAGGGTGTTGGCGCAGAAGAACATCCACTTGTAGTACGCCGCACGCGCCGGTGTCCCGACCGCAGGCGCGAGTCGAGCCTGTAGATACAGGTCGGCCAGATGCAGGACGATCGCGGCCGCCTCGGTCAGTACCTGCCCGTCCAGCACCAGGGTGGGCACCACGCCAGCCGGATTGATCGCCGGATATTCGGGTGATTTGTGTTGGCGCTGAGCAAAGTCCAGCGCATGCAGCGTGTGCGCCACATCCAGTTCGATCAGCAGCCAATGCACCACCAACGCGGCGGTGCTGGGGGAGTGGTACAGCGTGGCGACCATGCGCGCTCCGGGATCGGTCGGGACAGGCGCGCAAGGCGGGCAACGCCCGCGCGGCTCGCTGCCAGTATCGCTGCTTTATGGGGCTGTCGAAGACCTGTGTGGGGCAATCACCGCTGCACAGGCGCGCGCACGACATCGCAACACCTCAACACGATGCCGCATGCGCGCATTGCCCCTACCGCCACAGGCACCGGCCACACCTGCGCAACGGCGGTGCAGCCGGCTTGATCGCCGCAGTTACTCCACCACCACCGGAATCTTGCCGATCCGCGACTGCCACTGCCGCGGGCCGGTCTTGTGCACCGATTCGCCGCTGGAATCCACCGCGACCGTCACCGGCATGTCCTTGACCTCGAATTCGTAGATCGCCTCCATGCCGAGATCCTCGAACGCCAGCACGCGCGCTGCCTTGATCGCCTTGGACACCAAATACGCCGAACCACCGACCGCCATCAGGTAGACGGCCTTGTTGTCGCGGATCGCCTCGATCGCCGCATCGCCCCGCTCGGACTTGCCGACCATGCCCAGCAGGCCGGTCTGTTCCAGCATCTGCCGGGTGAACTTGTCCATGCGCGTGGCGGTGGTCGGGCCGGCCGGGCCCACCACTTCGTCGCGCACCGGATCGACCGGGCCGACGTAGTAGATGAAGCGATTGGTGAAGTCCACCGGCAGCGTTTCGCCGCGGTTGAGCATGTCGATCATGCGCTTGTGCGCAGCGTCGCGGCCGGTCAGCAGCTTGCCGTTGAGCAGGATCACCTCGCCCGGCTTGAAGCTGGCCACTTCGTCCTTGCTGATGGTGTCCAGGTTCACCCGGCGCGCATTGGTCGGGTTATAGGTGAGCTTGGGCCAGTCTTCCAGCGACGGCGGGTCCAGCATCACCGGGCCGCTGCCGTCCAGGGTGAAATGCGCGTGGCGGGTGGCGGCGCAATTGGGGATCAAGGCAACCGGCAGGTTGGCCGCATGGGTCGGATAATCCTTGACCTTGATGTCCAGCACGGTGGTCAGGCCACCCAGACCCTGCGCGCCGATGCCCAGCGCATTGACCTTTTCGTACAGCTCAAGCCGCAGCTCCTCGACCCGATTGGAGACGCCGCGCGCCTGCAGGTCGACGATGTCGATCGGCTCCATCAAGGCTTCCTTGGCCAGCAGCATCGCCTTCTCGGCGGTGCCGCCGATGCCGATGCCCAGCATGCCCGGCGGGCACCAGCCGGCGCCCATGGTCGGCACGGTCTTGAGCACCCAGTCGACGATGGAGTCGGACGGATTGAGCATCGCGAACTTGCTCTTGGCCTCCGAACCGCCGCCCTTGGCCGCGACGATCACCTCGACATGGTCGCCGGGCACGATCTTGGTGTTGACCACTGCCGGCGTGTTGTCGCGGGTGTTGGCGCGCTTGCCGGCCGGGTCGGCCAGCACGCTGGCACGCAGCTTGTTGTCGGGGTGGTTGTAGGCGCGGCGCACGCCCTCGTTGACCATGTCTTCCACGCCCATGGTGGCGTCGTCCCAGCGCACGTTCATGCCGATGTCCAGGAACACGGTGACGATACCGGTGTCCTGGCAGATCGGGCGGTGGCCTTCGGCGCACATGCGCGAGTTGATCAGGATCTGCGCAATGGCGTCCTTGGCGGCCGGCGATTCTTCGCGCTCGTAGGCGGCGGACAGGTTCTTGATGTAGTCGACCGGGTGGTAGTAGCTGATGTACTGCAGCGCATCGGCGACGGACTGGATGAGGTCTTCCTGTTTGATCGAGGTCACGGCTGGCTCTACGGCTGGCGGGGGTGCAAGCCAGGCATTTTAGAGCAAACCGCAGGCGCGTCCGGGCGCGACGTCTATCGCTGCGATTGACCGATGCGGTCTTTCGCCGATCGTCGACGCAGCGCTGCGATATTGCTGGGGCGATGGCAAGCGAGGAATCCGCCGACCGCTGCCGGCGCAACGGCTGGCGGTGAGCCCTGTGTGCCGATCGGCGAGCACGCGCCAGCCTGGGCCCTGCCTCTTCCGTGTAGATGGCCCAACACCCCGCGCCCACGCCGGGCGCGGCACACTAGCGCGATGTCAGCTTCCCGTTCCGGCGCCACTGCGCCCGCCGCTCCCCGTACCGGCCCTACCCTGCGCGAGCGCCTGGATGCGCTGCGCAATCTCCCGCCGTTCCTGCAGCAGATCTGGCAGACCAGCCGCTGGCTGAGTGCCAGCAGCATCGGCTTGCGCGTGCTGCGCGCGCTGATGCCGGTGGCGACGCTGTACATCGGCAAATTGATCATCGACGAGGCGATCCACCTGGTCGGCCAACCGCAGGCATTCGACTCGTTCGCGCAGGCCCTGGGCAGCGGCCGCCTGAACCGGCTGCTGGAATTGCTGGCGCTGGAACTGGCGCTGGCGATCGGCTCGGACCTGCTCGGCCGGCTGGTCGGCTACGCCGATGCGCTGCTGTCGGAATTGTTCAACAACGCCGCCAGCGTGCGGCTGATGGAACATGCCGCACAGCTGGATCTGGAGGATTTCGAAGACCCGGACCGGCAGGACAAGCTGGATCGCGCGCGACGCCAGACCATGAACCGCATGAACCTGATGAGCCAGCTGTTCGGCCAGGCGCAGGACGCCATTACCGTGGTCAGCCTGGCGGTTGGCCTGGTGGTCTATGCACCGTGGTTGATCGTGCTGCTGGCGGTCGCGCTGATTCCGGCCTTCATCGGCGAGGCGCACTTCAATGCGCTTGGTTATTCGCTCAATTTCCAGTGGACGCCGGAGCGGCGCCAGCTCGATTACCTGCGCCAGGTCGGCGCCAGCGTGGAGACGGCCAAGGAAGTCAAAATCCTCAACCTGCACCGCTTCCTGATCGCGCGCTACCGCCGGCTGGCCGACAAGTTCTTCCAGGCCAACCGAGCGCTGGCACGCAAGCGCGCGATGTGGGGCGCGCTGCTGGCCGCGCTCGGCACCTTGGGTTACTACATGGCCTACGGCTACATCGCCTGGCGCACGGTGCGCGGCGACTTCAGCATCGGCGACCTGACCTTTCTGGCCGGCAGTTTCCTGCACCTGCGGCAGTTGCTGGAAGGCTTGCTGATCGGCTTTTCGCAGGTTGCAGGCCAGGCGCTATATCTGGACGATCTGTATTCGTTCTTCAACATCGTGCCGGAAATCCGCTCGCGCCCGAACGCACTGCCGGTGCCGCGCCCGATCCGCCAGGGCTTCGTGTTCGAAGACGTCGGCTTCCGCTACCCGGACGCGGAACAGTGGACGGTGCGGCATCTGGATTTCGAATTGCGCGCTGGCGAAGTGCTGGCGCTGGTGGGCGAAAACGGCGCCGGCAAGACCACCCTGGTCAAGCTGCTGGCACGGCTCTACGACCCCGACGAAGGGCGCATCCTGCTCGATGGCCACGATCTGCGCGACTACGATCTGGACGACCTGCGCGCCAATCTGGGCGTGATTTTCCAGGACTTCGTGCGCTATCACCTGAGCGTTGGCGAAAACATCGGCGTCGGCCAGGTGGACGCGATGGACGATACGCCGCGCATCCGCGCCGCCGCACAACGCGCGATGGCGGGCGAGCTGATCGACAGCCTGCCCGACGGCTACAACCAGCTGATCGGGCGGCGCTTCAAGAACAGCGTGGATCTGTCCGGCGGGCAATGGCAGAAGATCGCCATCGCCCGCGCCTACATGCGCGATGCGCAGCTGATGATCCTGGACGAACCCACCGCCGCGCTGGATGCGCGCAGCGAATTCGAGGTGTTCCAGCGCTTCAAGGAATTGTCGGACAACCGCACCGCCGTGCTGATCTCGCACCGCTTCTCCAGCGTGCGCATGGCCGACCGCATCCTGGTGCTGGCCGCAGGCCGCATCGAGGCCAACGGCACCCACGACGAGCTGATGGCGCAGGGCGGGCGATATGCGGAATTGTTCGAATTGCAGGCGACGGGGTATCGGTGAGGCCGGGATTCGGGATTCGGGATTCGGGATTCGGGATTGGGGATTGGGGATTGGGGATTCGGCATTGGTAAGAGCTGCCGGTTCATCCGCGAGCCCGGCACGTCCAAGACCCAGGATCTGCTCTTGCAAATCCCCAATCCCGACTCCCGAATCCCTGCACCCAAATGAGAGTTCATCTCATTTGGCCAGCTTGAGGTAGAATTGGCGCGTACTCCTCCCACGACATGACCGGTATGTCTTCCGCTTTTGGCGCCGAAACGGTGCTTGAGGTCCGTCATTGGACCGATGCCTACTTCAGCTTCACCACGACCCGCGATGCCGGCTTCCGTTTCGAAAACGGGCAGTTCGTGATGATCGGGCTGGAAACCGAAACGCGTCCGTTGCTGCGTGCGTATTCGATCGCCAGCGCCAATTGGGAAGAGCATCTGGAGTTTTTCAGCATCAAGGTGCCGGACGGCCCGCTGACCTCGCGGCTGCAGCACATCCAGCCCGGCGACAAGGTGCTGGTCGGCAAGAAACCGACCGGCACGCTGCTGATCAGCGACCTGCACCCCGGGCGCAACCTGTATCTGTTGGGTACCGGCACTGGGCTGGCGCCGTGGTTATCGATCATCAAGGACCCGGAAACCTACGAGCGTTTCGACAAGGTGATCCTCACCCAGGGCGTGCGCTTCGTGCAGGATCTGGCCTACCGGGATTACTTCGAACGCGAGTTGCCGCAGCACGAATTCCTCGGCGACCTGCTGCGCGAAAAATTGCTGTATTACCCGGCGGTCACGCGCGAAGCCTTCGCCAATCAAGGCCGTTTGACCGAGATGATGGCTGATGGCCGCATGCAGCAGACGCTCGGGTTGCCGACCCTGGATCCGGCCAACGACCGCTTCATGATCTGCGGCAGCCCGCAGATGCTGGGCGACCTGCGCACCCTGCTCGATAGCCGCGGTTTCCAGACCTCCCCGCGCATCGGCACGCCGGGGCATTACGTGTTCGAGCGTGCGTTCGTCGAAAAGTGATGCGCCGCGCATGAAAGACCCGCGCGGCGCAGCGTTTCATCTGAAGAACCTGATGTCGTATGAGCACACCCGGGCGCGCTCCTACGGGTTGAGTACCGTGCCCCGCCGGATCAAGCGCCCAGCGCGCGCTCGATGTCGGCAGCCAACGCTTCCGGCTTGGTGGTGGGCGCATAACGTTCCAGCACGCGCCCATCGCGGCCGATCAGGAACTTGGTGAAGTTCCACTTGATCGCTTCGGACCCTAGCACGCCGCGTTGTTCGTGCTTGAGCCATTGCCACAGCGGATGCGCGCCGTTGCCGTTGACCTCGATCTTTGCTGCCAGCAGAAAATCCACCGCGTAGTCGAGCGAGCAGAACTGGCGGATCTGCGCCGCATCGCCCGGCTCCTGATGCCCGAACTGATCGCATGGAAAGCCGATCACCACCAGCCCACGTTCGCGATAACGCTGCCACAGCGCCTGCAGCCCCGCGTATTGCGGCGTAAACCCGCACTTGGAGGCCACATTGACCACCAGCAGGACTTTGCCGGCGTAATCGCGCATCGACTGGGTGCGACCTTCCAGGTCGGTAAAGGCGAAGGTGGAGATGTCGCTCATGGTTGCCCTGCAGTGTGCGAGACGGGCAGCGTAACGTAGTCGCCTGCACGGCGGCCACGCAGCGGAAAAAGATTGCAGAGGGGCAATCGTGCGGCAGATCGCCTCCCGCGCGACAGCCCGGGATCATCAAGCAGATGGCCCGGCAGCTCGCCAAGGCCGCTCGAAGACAGCCAGCTCGGGCCTGCCACGGAGTACAACGGGCACGCGTCCGGCGGCGGATACTACTCCGCTTGCATCGGCTCCTGCGCTCGCACCGCGAGCAACGGTCGTGCCCGTCTGATTGCGTTGCATTGGCTTGGCAGCCATGCCTTTTGTCACACGCCTGTCCCGACTGGCTGGGTTAGCCTCGGTTCGCACTTTGGAGCAACCCTCTTGACCACCCGTCTCGCTTTTGCCCTAGCCGCCTCCCTGGGACTTGCCATGCCGTCCTACAGCATCGCCGCACCCGCCGCCACGCAGGCAGCCACCCAGGCCAACCCGTTCTTTGCCGACAGCACGCTGCCACTGCATTACCCGCAGTTCGACAAGATCAAAGACAGCGATTTCGCACCTGCCTTCGATGCCGGCATGGCCGAGCAGTTGAAGGAAGTGGAAAAAATCGCAAACCAGAAGGCCAAGCCCAGCTTCGACAACACCATCATCGCGCTGGAAAAGAGCGGCGCCACGCTCGACCGCGCCACCACGGTGTTCTTCAACCTGGTCGGTGCCGACACCAACGACGCGCGCAAGAAACTGCAGGCCGACTATTCGGCGAAGTTCGCAGCGCACCGCGATGCCATTTCGCTCAACAGCAAGCTGTTTGCACGCATCCAGAGCCTGTACGACCAACGCGCCAAGCGGGGGCTGGATGCGCAGGGCGTGCGCATGGTCGAGAAGTACTATAGCGATTTCGTGCGCGACGGCGCCAAGCTCTCCGACGCCGACAAGACCACGCTCAAGGCGATGAATGCCGAGCTGGCCAACCTGGGCACCACCTTCAGCCAGAACGTGCTGGCCGAAGTGAATGCCGCCGCTGTGGTCGTGGATGACGTCAAGCAACTGGACGGTTTGTCGCAGAAGCAGATTGCCGCTGCCGCCGAAGCCGCCAAGGCGCGCAAACTCGATGGCAAGTACGTCATTGCACTGCTCAACACGACCGGCCAGCCGCCACTGACCCAGCTGAAAAATCGCGAGCTGCGCAAGAAGATCTACGAGGCCTCGGTGTCGCGCGGCAGCCACGGCGGCCAGTACGACAACACCGCGCTGGTCTCGCGCATCATGAAGCTGCGTGCCGACAAGGCCAAGCTGCTGGGCTTCCCCAACTATGCCGCCTACTCGCTGGAAAACCAGACCGCCAAGACGCCTGAAGCGGTCAACGCGATGCTGGGCAAACTGGCACCGGCCGCGGTAGCCAACGCCAAGCGCGAAGCCGCCGATCTGCAGGCGATGATCGACAAGGAGCAAAAGGCCGCGCGCAAGCCGACCTTCAAGCTGGAAGCCTGGGATTGGGCCTACTACAGCGAGAAGGTACGCCAGGCCAAATACAACTTCGACGAATCCCAGCTCAAGGCGTACTTCGAACTGAAGAACGTGCTGGAAAACGGCGTGTTCTATACGGCCAACCAGGAATACGGCCTGACCTTCAAACAGCGCAGCGACCTGCCGACCTACCGCGACGACATCACTGTCTATGACGTGTTCGACGCGGACGGCAAGCAGCTGGCGATCTTCATTGCCGACATGTATGCGCGCGAATCCAAGCGCGGTGGCGCATGGATGAATTCCTATGTGTCGCAGTCGGCGCTGACCGGCTTCAGGCCGGTGGTGGCCAATCACCTCAACATTCCCAAGCCGCCGGCCGGCCAGCCGACGCTGCTGACCTGGGACGAAGTGACCACCATGTTCCATGAGTTCGGGCATGCGCTGCACGGCATGTTCTCCGACGTCAAATACCCTTATTTCTCCGGCACCAGCGTGCCGCGCGACTTCGTCGAGTTCCCCTCGCAGGTCAACGAGATGTGGCCCGACGAGCCGTCCATCCTGAAGAACTACGCCAAGCATTATCAGAACGGCACCCCGATGCCGCAGGCGCTGCTGGACAAGGTGATTGCCGCCTCCAAGTTCAACCAGGGCTTTGCCACCACCGAGTACCTGGGTGCGGCGATGCTGGATCAGAACTGGCACCAGGTCAGCGCCAGCCAGGTGCCGGACGCCGCCGGCGTGATGGCATTCGAGGCCAAGGCGCTGCAGCAGGATGGCATTGCCTATGCACCGGTGCCGCCGCGCTACAAGACCCCGTATTTCAGCCACATCATGGGCGGTTACGCGGCAGGCTACTACGCCTACATCTGGTCCGAAGTACTGGACGCCAATACCCAGCAGTGGTTCAAGCAGCACGGTGGCCTGAGCCGCGCCGATGGCGACCGCTTCCGCAAGACCCTGCTTTCGCGCGGCGGTAGCGTGGATGCGATGGAGCTGTTCCAGAACTTTGCCGGGCATGCGCCGCAGATCGAGCCGTTGCTCGAAAAGCGCGGTCTCAGTGCGCGAGGCGGCGATGGTGCCACTCCGGAAGCGGCGCAGTCCAAGCCGTAAATCGGCTGTACGATCCGCGCGCGGTCATCAGGCCGCGTGCTTGGCTCCAGGATCGGCATGTCCCATGCGGGCATGCCGATCTCGGACACCAAACGAGACATCCAACTGCTCGCAATGGTATCGGCAAGTCCTTGTTCGAGAACCGATGAGATGACAACGCCGCCCCCGAGCGATCAGGGCGGCTTTTTTGCTGCTGTGCTTGCAGCGCCTTAGAGCACGCGCAACGCGGTCCTTAGAGTTCCACCGCGTCCACGCCATCCAGGAGCTTTTTCAGTAGCTTCTCCAAACGTAGCTGCTCGGCCTCGCTCATGCTGGCGGTCTGCGCATGCAACAGCGTGCAGGCCTCGGGCAACAGGCGCTCGATCAAGGCCGAGCCTGCAGGCTGCAGCGTCAGGACGATCTTGCGCCGATCTTCGGGGCTGCTGGTGCGCGCGATCAGGCCTTTCTCGCACAGCTGATCGGTGAGCCGGGTGATGTTGGCTGGCTTTTCGCTGGCGGCTTCGGCCACCTCGGTAGGGGTGATCGACTGCTCCGGCGTGCCATAGAGCATCATCAAGATCTCGTATTCCGGCGGACTGATGCCATAAGGCTTGAGCCGCACGCACCCGATCGTATGCAGGCGCTTGTAGAGATGCTTGATCAGTCTCACCAATATTGCCGGCTCCCGCGGGAAGGCCGGATAACGCACGCAGGTGTGGTCCACGCGACTTGCGGTTGAGTCGAAGCTACTCATATCACCCGTTGGAGTAGGTTGCTGAATGGCCGGGCCATTCCATCACATCGTGCGCGATGCGACACCTCAGCGCGCGAAGAGATGTACATATTCCGGTGCGACCGAAGGCAATAACGTGGAGGCAGCGACCTCTGCCATCTGCGTGCCATCCGAGTACGGACCAACCTGATAGGGCGGAAACACAAAGCGCACGGCCGTGATCTGCCCAGTTGCATTCAAAACCGGAACTAAGGCAACGCTGATCAAGCCCCGTTCCCGCGTTTCGCGGGAGGTTGGATGCACATAGACGATGGGGCGCGTAGATCGCTTTGCCCATTCAGGGCAATCCCGGTGATCGAGGCCTCTGTTGGGAGGCCT